>JAEKFU010000340.1 GCA_016522385.1 Pseudomonadota bacterium | reverse complement strand
CCACAACCCGAATGCTTTGCTGTTGGCCCGCCGTGCCAGCAGCACCTGACCATTACGCACCACGCAAATACTGACTGCGGCAACTGGTTGAATCACAGTCTGCTTCATCGCGTAGCGTCCCCCTGGGCTCGTTGCATGGCATGATTGTTTGTCAAGGTTGTTCTCTATAGCTTTCGTTGGGGCCCCGAGGAAGTGCGCCAATGTTCGGCTATCCCGGTTATGCGCAATTTCCAACGCTCTAGTCCCGCGTTGGGTCAAGGAACCAAATCCTAGCAAACCGGTTATAAAAACACATGCTGAGGTGGTTTTGAGTAAACTTCGGTCAAAGCCTCCAGCAGACGCCGCCTTCACCCGATCCCGCCTGACCGCTTCTTGAATGGTTCGGCAACATACAGGGCAAAAAAAGCAGACGTTCGATAACAGTCAGCCGACGACACGCTCTAACCTGTGGGAGGATCGGTTATCAGTTGACGGCAATGCGATCAAAGTAGCGGTCATCCTCTCCACAGCCACAAACGCAAAGCTCAAGCCGATCTTTCACCAGAAGCCTGTCGTGATCGATCCCCCGGAATCTGCAATACAGCTGGATGCGGATTAAACAAAAGCCAGTGAAACCACATCATTGGTGAAGCCAGCGGCAAATGACTAATTCATCGCCGAATCCACCGATACGGAGACGGCCCGGCAAACCGGTCGAGGCACCAAGATCAGAGCGGTCCAAACGGAGTCTAAGCAATGGAGACACCTTTCCGGTGCTCTGTGCCGGGCCGGTGCCAATTCAATCTGAAATACCCTCATATTCATCGTCAAAAAGCTTGCGGGCCATGCATAGGCGCGGTTCAACCTGATAGCCGAGCGCCTCATAAAATCCGCGCACCGCATCGTTTTCCGCCCGCACCAACAGGTTCAGTTTCCAGACGCCGCGCGCTCTGAGCCAGTCTTCCGCCGCCGCCATGACCTGTTTGCCGTAGCCCTTGCCCTGCACGTTCGGATCGACCGAGACGTAGTAAACGATGCCGCGATGTCCATCGTGACCGACCATTACTGATGCCACGACCTTGTTATCAGTCTTGGCCACCAGCACGTCTGATTGCGGGCCTCGACGGGCAAATTCAATGTCTTTCATCGGATCGTTCCACGGCCGCAACAGCCCACACTGCCGCCACAAGGCGCAAACCGGCTCTATGTCTTCATCAACCATCGGGGCGAACGTGAGTTCAGTCATGGCAACAGTTTCCCCGGATTGAGTATGTTATTCGGGTCGAACGTGCGTTTGAGCGCCCTCATCAGGTCCAGCTCGATCGGCGATTTCACTTGCCGCATAAGATCGCGTTTGAGGCGGCCGATACCGTGCTCAGCGCTAATTGTGCCACCAAGGCCGCAGGCAATGCCGTGGACGAGCTCGTTCATGTCTTCCCAGCGTGAAAGGAACGCCTGCTTGTCGCTACCGACCGGTTGGCTCACATTGAAGTGGATGTTGCCGTCTCCCAGATGCCCGAAGGGCACAGGCCGGGCGCCGGGTATCATCACGGTGACCGCTTTGACGGCCTCGTCGATGAATTCCGGCGTTCGCGATACTGGTACCGCGATATCATGTTTGATGGAGCCGCCTTCAAGTTTCTGCACATCCGAAAGGGTTTCTCGAATGCGCCAAATTTCGCCGGCCTGCTCGACTGATGACGCAATGACGGCATCTGAGACAAGGCCTTTTTCAAGGCCGCGGGCCAGGACAGCTTCCATATCGTTGGCAAGTGCGCCAGGTCGACCGTGCCCGGAGAGTTCCATCAACACATACCAATCCGCCGGCTCGGCGATCAGGTCGCTCGTACCAGCATGTTTGATTGTATATTCAAGGCCGATCCGCGGCACGATTTCCATCGCCGTCACTTGGCCGCCGGTCGATGTGCGGGCAGTGTCGAGCAAGTCGAGTGCTGCCTTGGGACTAGTAACTGCCACCCATGCTGTCGATTGGTCGCTCGGCGCCGGACAGAGCTTCAGCACAGCCGCCGTGATCACCCCCAAAGTGCCTTCCGATCCGATGAACAGGTCTTTCAGGTCATAACCGGTATTGTCCTTGTGCAGCCGCCGCAGGCCATCCCAAATACGTCCATCCGCCATGACCACCTCGATGCCCAGGCACAAATCGCGCGCATTGCCGTGAGCCAGCACGCCAATGCCGCCGGCATTGGTTGCGAGATTGCCGCCGATTCGGCAGCTGCCCTGTGATGCCAGGCTGAGTGGAAATAGCCGGTCAACTTCACCGGCCGCATCGTGCACCCCTTGCAGTGTGACTCCGGATTCGACGGTTATCGAGTTGTCAACCGGATCGATGTTGCGGACCCGGTTGAGCCGGTCCAGCACTAAAACCACTTCATCGCCCGTTTCAAACGGGATTTGCCCGCCGACGAGACCGGTATTGCCGCTTTGCGGCACCAGCGAGGTGGCCGTTTCATTGGCGATCTTGACGATATCCGACACTTCGGCCGTGGAAGCCGGTCGTAGTACCAGCGCTGCCCTGCCATGATACCTGTCACGCCACTCGCTAAGATAGGGCGCCATGTCGCTTTCATCGGCAATGGCATAGCGCTCGCCCACAACGGCGCGCAGGCGAGCAAGTGTCTCGCGGCTGGGCCGGACAGGGTGGTTGGTCAAGCTGTCCATGCTGCCGAACATAAGTGCAGTGTGGAATGGCGTCGAGGGAAAACAAAGGGCCGCCGGAGACGGATCCGGCGCCTGGTTTGTTAATCAGGTATCTCGCCTATCGGCAGGCGCGAAAGCGCCCTGAACAGGCTCTGTAATTGCCTGTGGGTTCATCGAACGAGCGGTAGTTGGCCGAGCAACACCGCGCCCAGCTTTGGCTTTCGTCGCGTACCCATCTTTGCCCGACTGGACGGTCGGATCTTGTGCGCCGACGGTGCCTGGTGCTGTGAGTGGACTTGCGTTTACGGTTCCGATCGCACGCGTGTGCAGAAATCCGGCGATCATCGCCGCAACTCGGCAACAGACCCTAGTCTGATTCTACTCATTTTACCTGCCTCCGGTCAGCGTATTGTGTAATCCCACCCTTAAAGTCATTTTGCGGTGCACCAGCCGCTAACGCAATTTAACCACGTGATTGCGCGTCAAAACGGGTGCATCTCACGGTCAAGTTACTGATCTGAAATGCGCACCGATGCTCTTTGCAGGCGATCATTGATTGCCACGCCCAGGCCTGTGTCAGGGATTGGCATCACAGCGATTCCATCCACACCAGCAGCGTCAAGCTCATGCAGGAATTTGAACAAATTGGCCGCCGCCTCAACCAGATCGCCACTTTCGGACAGGTTGCGCATCGTCTCGGCTTGGCCCGGAACCGGAGATCCGAAAGCCAGCAGGGCTTCACCGGCGCGGGCATCGCGCGCGTTCAGGCGCACAGCGGCGCGCGGTGCATAGTGAGCTGCCAGTTGTCCCGGTGCGACCGGGGCTGCACCGACCTGGCACGATGTATCGAGAGTCTGTCCCAGTTCTGTTTCAATGGACTCGCGCGTAACACCGCCAGGGCGCAACAGGACCGGGCTGGCATCAAGACAACTGATAATTGTCGACTCCACCCCCACGAGACATTCGCCGCCGTCAAGCACCATTTCGATCCTATCGCCCAGAGCGGCGACAACATGCTCCGGACGCGTCGGACTGATCCGTCCGGACAGGTTGGCACTTGGCGCGGCCACCGGGCGTTGCACGGCCACAAGAAGTTCACGCGCCATCGGATGTTGAGGTACCCGAAGCGCAATGCTGTCCAGCCCGGCGCTAACCAGCTGCGATGCAGAGCATGCTGCGGTCCGTGGCACCACCAGGGTGAGCGGACCTGGCCAGAAACCCTCGGCCAATCTTGTGGCATGGCTGTCGAAACGGCCAAGCGCCATTGCGGCCTCGTTCGAAGCGACATGCACAATCAGCGGATTGAATTGCGGTCTTTCCTTAACGTCAAATATCCGCGCCACTGCCAGGTCATTTGTGGCGTCTGCACCCAAACCGTAGACCGTTTCCGTTGCGAACGCGACGAGCTTTCCATCGCGCAGGAATTGTGCGGCCAGATCGATATTGCTGGTAACGATGGTCAAGACACGGCTCGTGGATTGGCAAGAAGGTTCATCTATGCGCGGTAACGGCCTCGGCCATAACGCACAGCATTTCGAACATCATGTTGGCCGCCGTCAACGATGTGATGCCGGTCGGATCATAGCAAGGTGCGACCTCACAAATATCGCCGCCGACAATGTTCTTGCCCGACAGCGACCGCAGAATGACCTGAACATCGCGCGGCAGCAGTCCGCCGATCTCCGGCACCGGGGTGCCCGGTGCATAGGATGGATCAATACCATCAATATCGAGCGTCACGTAGACAGGGCCGTCACCTAACACTTTGCCGATGATGTCAATCGTCTGCGCCCGCCCCAGTTCCTCATACTCATCGATCGTGATGCAGCGATAGCCGGCTTCCTGGCCAAAACGGATATCATCATCGCCAAATCGGCTGCCGCGCAGTCCCAGCTGCACAACGCGCGACGGATCGACTAGCCCCTCTTCCAGGCCGCGCCTCATGAATGTCGCATGATTGATTCTTGTACCACACAGCTCATCGAGAATGTCGGCATGAGCATCGAATTGCAGGATACCGACCGGCGCGTCCCTTGCCAGCGCGCGCAGGATCGGTAGTGGCACCGTATGGTCACCGCCAACGGCAATCGGGCGAATGCCGGCGGCCTTCATCTGGGCAAAGAATTCTTCAATCCGTGCAATCGATGCGTCCTTGTCGAGCGGATTGACCGGGGCATCGCCGACATCGGCGACATTGCAAAGTTCATACGGTTTGGTGCCGCTCGTTGGATGCGCCAGCCGGATCAGCCGGGACGCCTGACGGACTGCCGCCGGCGCATCGCGCGGTCCCGACCGGAAATTGACGCCAAGGTCAAATGGGACGCCGCATAGCGCAATATCAATTTCGGGCGAGATCTCGTGCCGCTGTGTACGCATAAAGGTCGCGACATCGGAAAAACGCGGTATAGCCGTTGCATCAACAGGCATGAATTTAAGTTCGCCGGACATTTTTGACTTCTGCGCTCTTTCAATGATGGTGGGATTAGCTTACTCGGCTGCCATCAAAGGCTGGTCCAACAGGGCCAGACTGTCTGATATGTGATGCGCCAGGGCATCAATCGCGCTGGTGCGTTCGCCGAGTCCATAGACCAGACCGATTTCAAACTCGCCGATTGGCGGGAAGCCGTCTTCCGGCCCGAGGACCCGCATCCCCGGACGCATGACAATGCGCGGAATCGCCGCTACCGCAAGTCCGGCTAAGACCGCCGCGTTCACAGCATTGGAATTGGCGCTGGCATACCCAACGCGATAGGACTTGCCACTGTCATCAAGTGCCTTCAGCGCCATATGCCGCCAAATGCAGCCGACATGCGACAAGGCAACGGGAATGGTTTCACGCTCGTGCACATGATGTTGCGCCGATGTCACCCAGACCAATGGTTCGGTCCGCACGATCTCGTCGGCGTCGGTTTTGTGCGTACAGGTGATCAGGGCCAAGTCGACCTCATTGCGTTTCGCCATCTCCGTCAACGTTCCGCTGCCGATGCAATTCACGTCAACCTGCACGAGCGGATGGGTGCGCGAGAACCTCGCCAGGATTTCCGGCAGCAGCCGGTCGGCATAGTCATCCGGCGTGCCAAGCCGCACTGCGCCGGTCAACTCCGGACGGGTGAATGTCGCAACCGCTTCATCGTTAAGCCGAACCAGTCGGCGTGCATAATCTAAAAGCCGGTCGCCGTCAGCAGTGAGCCGGTTCTGCCGGCCGTCGCGGTCGAACAGCGGCCGCTGCACGACATCCTCCAGCCGTTTCATCTGCATGCTTACCGCAGACTGAGTCTTGTTCACTTCGTCAGCCGCCCGGGTGAAACTTCCCTGTTCGGCAATGGCAATGAATGTCTTCAGGAGGTCGATGTCCAGATTGGCAATCATGACAAGTCCGTTTGATCACATTTGTTGATATATATCATAAAACATATTCGTTTGATTGATCAATAGGAAAGGATCATATTAGCCTAACAAGGTCGCCTTCGTGGTGTGCCAAATCGAACCCCATCCCGCCCGCTCTGAGCGGCCAACGAGTGCGGAACTTAACTGTTTCGCAAACAGGAGTACTGATGCCATGACCAATCATACCCTCTCACAAACCCGTGCCATTGCGCGAACCGACATCAAGCCCACGATAGCGCGCCGGTTCCGCAATTGGATCGCACGTCGCAAGGTCCGACAGCTCCAGGATTACGATGACAACATTCTCGACGACATTGGCGTCACGCGCGACGAGGTGGCCTGGGCATCGCAGCTGCCATTGTCTGTGAATGCCGCCCACGAGCTTGACAAGGCGGCATACCGGCGCCGCAAGGAACACCAGCTGATGTGGCTGTGATCAGTGTTGGCGGATGTGACGCTCCACGGAGTCGAGCAGACCGTCCGCCGCGCTGCCGCTCGGGGTGCCACGGCCAAGCGTGTCTTCCAGGATGTCGCGGTGCCTGGCGAAAGCATCTTCGTCGTAGTCGAGATCCGGTTCTTCGGCCCGATACCGACCGCGACTTGATCCGCCGCCGAGAATTTCACCTAGAATGTCTCCAAGACCGCCGCCGCCGCGTTGTGGCGCTGGTCCGCTTTGCGGTGACCCTTCGCCGAGAACATCGCTCACGTCCCCGCCACTGCGGCGCGGCGCTGGAGAAGGTGCACCGCTGGCACTGCCCAGCTTGCGGGTCAGCGCGCCGAGCACCATGGAGGCGATTATCGGCAGCAGCTGTTTTAGGATCGTATTGCCGATGCCCGATTGACCAGCCGCATGCATGGCCACCCCGCGACTGACATCCTTTGAGCCGAACACGTGGCCAAGAATTTTGTTGCCGTCTCCGGCAACCTGGTCGAACTGGATGGTATCAGGATCGTCGAGATAGCGCTCGTGTTTGCCGCTCTGCAACGCCTCAATCAATGCGATCATACCCTGTGGCGAACCCGCATTGCGACGCAAACCGGCTGCCACGGTAGGCGCCAGTAGTTCAATGGCGGCCTGGGTCTGATCACGGTCAAGCCCGAACTGGCCCCCTATGTTGTCGAGTCCGTGGCCCGCATGTGCGTTGGCAATAAGGTCAAGCAGCTCCATTTTCTAGGCCTCCTGTTTCTCTCTACTCACAAACGTAATACTAGCCTCGAAGGATATCCCCCAGCAGATCGTTGAGTGTGGGAGATTTGCGGCGGCGTCTGCGGCGCCTTGACCTTCTTCGCCGTCGTTTCTTGGGGCCGGTCCCAAAGATACTCGACAGTATATTGCGTTTGCGCCGCCGTCTGCGCGGCCGCACGGTCTGTCGCAGTGCCTGCATTAATCCGGCAACGAAGGCTGAAACAATCATCGCGATCAGGCCTTCGCCTTGTCGGCCGTCACTCTCGGCCGCATCCTGACTCGCCGCCGACAGTTGAAACTGTTGGTTGCGCCGCGCCATGGCGGCCAGCGTGAGGGTCGCCGACAACGTCATCAGCCGTGCTGCCACCTCTGCATCCACGTCCGGAGGGATGCTCATCTGTGCGGCGGCGTCGCGAGCCTTGTCGAGCGAACCATACAAGAGCTTGAGAATTTCCTCACCATCACTGATCGCGTCACGGCCGAGTATGGCATTCGGTTTGTCGAGATATTCGTATTCTTCTTCTTCATCGAGGACCTCGAGCAGGTCTTCATAGTCGTCTTCATCGGTAATCTGCTCGGAAATCCGGCGGGCGATCTGCGACGTCTGCAGTTGCAAGACCTGCTGGCATTGCACCTCATCCAGGTCGCAGGACATACTCATCGTGGCGACCAGCTGGCCAGCCTGACACTGGTTCAAAACGTCCATGATGGGGTTTGCAGATGATGTCATGGCTTATTCTAGTTTTGCGCCGCAGCTGCGTCAAAATCATTCATGTGACAGGCGGTTCACCAGTCGGTACGCCGCAATCGTCGCCGCGATGCCGAACAGGACAGCCCCTATCACGCTGCCTATGATGATCCCCGTTGCATCCGCCCACCATGCGCCCAGATGGATGAATGGAATGGTTCCCAGAGTTGCTCTGCCCCAGTTGAAGAATGTCGACCAATGCGCTCGGCCGAGATTGTTGAAGGCCGCTTGGGCGACAAACTGCGCGCCGGCGAAGGCCCAGGTCACCGCCAGCCATGTGCAGTAAAAAGTCACCAGTTGCGCAGTGTGACCTTCGACGAGAAACCATGCCGGCACCTGGTTGCGTAAAACCAGCAGCACCAGCACAGTTGACAGGGTGTAGATGAGGGAAAACAGCAGTGAGTCGGTCAGTGTCCGGCGCACCCGCGCATACTCTCCCGCGCCGAAATTCTGGCCGATGATCGGTCCGACGGCACCGGACAGCGAAAAAATTACGCCAAATGCGACGGGTGTCAGGCGGTTGATGATCGCAACCGCGGCGACAACCGGATCTCCATATTCGGCAGAGGCCCGGGTCAGATAAGCAATGGCAAACGGCGTTGCCAGTTGTGTCAGCACCGCCGGCCCGGCAATCGCCAGGATCGCCTTGAGGTCACCGACCAGCCTAAAAAAGTCAAATGGCGCGAGGAACCGATGCACGAAATGCAGTCCGTAAACCGCGATGCAAAACGATGCCAGGTGGGCGAACACAGACGCCAGGGCGGCTCCTTGGATTCCCATGCCAAGGCCAAATATGAACAGGGGGTCGAGCACGATATTGACGACGGCCACTGCCAGTGTCGCATGCATGGCCCGTCGGGCATCACCCACTGCCCGCAAACAGAAATTACAGCTGATTGCGCCGGCAAGCAGCGGGAAACCGGCAATCAGGGTCAGCAGGTAGACCCTTCCCAGGGCTTGCGCTTCGCCGTCGGCACCAAGCATTCCAAGCAGTTCATCCGCGAACAATCCAATCAGTGCGCTAAGCAGGATGGAGACCGCAAGCACCACCGCCACGGCGTTGGTGGCAAAGCGCCTGGCCGTTTGGGTGTTGCCGGCGCCAAGGTTGCGCGCCACCAGCGCCGCCGCTGCAATGCCAAGGCCGATGCTCAGCGACAGATTGATGAAGGCAATCGTGCCGGCAAAGCCAATGGCCGCGGTGATCTCCGTGCGATTGAGTAGCGACAGGAAAAAAAGATCCGCAAGATCGACCAGAAACAGCGCCATCAGACCGATTGCGCCGGTAAATGTCATTACTACCACATGACGCATGATCGATCCGGAAACAAACCGTGCCGACATGTCAATTGGCGCGGTAACGGCGGTGTCGCTGCTCATGAAGAAAGTCTCAAAGAAAGGCGTGCAGGTCTCCACCCATAGGGCGGATATACCAACAAATATCAAGCGGCAAAGTTCAAACTGTCATGCCGGCCCGAGAGAGTCGATCTCGAAACGCGGTCTCGCCGGTGAAGTGAATACCCTGCATGCCAGCATCCCTTGCGCCCTTGACATTAATCAGCATGTCATCGGTGAACAGACAGCCCTGGACGTTGGCGCCGCATCGCGACGCCACCTGCCTAAACAGCTCCGGATCTGGTTTGCCGATACCGAAGTCGCAGGAAAAATATATGTGGTCGCCGAACAGCCCGATTGCCGGCGCGAAAACCTGAGGTAGGGTTTCCCGGAGCAACGGCACGTTGTTGGTCAAAATCGCGACCGTCTTGGACCGCTTCAGTCCTGCAACGATTTGCAACATCCCGTCATAGGGCCTCATAGACCGCCGTCTTGCCTCAATCCATTGCTCACGGGTGACTGGAAACTTCAGCCGGTCCCCGAACTCCTTAAGGTAATCGTCGGCATCGGGATAGCGGCCGGTATCGGCATCCTCCTCAAATCCGGAGTCCCAAAGATCCCGACGAATTTCTGCGGTGGGTCGCCCGCTGATGTCGGAAAGTGCCTCTAGACGAACGCGCAAATTGTACTCGCAAAGCACGCCGTCGAGATCGAAAATCACCGTGTCGATCATTGGGTTCGCAGTCAGGCCGCGGTGCCGCCCACTGTAATCTTGTCGAGACGCAGAGTCGGTTGGCCAACACCGACCGGCACACCCTGGCCCTGTTTGCCGCAAGTGCCGATGCCGCTGTCGAGTGCCATGTCATTGCCGACCATCGAGATACGTGTCAGCGCATCCGCGCCGTTGCCGACAAGCGTGGCGCCTTTGACCGGAGCGCCGATTTTGCCGTTCTCGATCCGGTACGCCTCCGTGCATGAAAACACAAACTTGCCGCTTGTAATATCCACCGACCCGCCGCCGAACGAAACTGCCAGAAGCCCGTTATTCACCGAAGCCAGGATTTCTTCTGGTTCCTTATCACCTGACAACATGTAGGTGTTGGTCATCCTGGGCATCGGGTTGTGGGCATATGACTGGCGGCGGCCGTTGCCGGTCGGCTCTACCCCCATTAGCCGGGCATTCAGCCGATCCTGCATATAGCCGACCAGGAGGCCATCTTCGATGAGTGTTGTGTTTGACGTTGGCGTGCCTTCATCGTCGATAGTCAGGCTGCCACGCCGGGCTTCAATGGTGCCGTCATCGACAACCGTTACGCCCGGTGCAGCGATACGTTCACCCAGCAGGCCTGCAAAAGCGCTGGTCTTCTTGCGGTTGAAGTCACCTTCCAGACCGTGCCCGATTGCCTCGTGCAACAGGATGCCCGGCCACCCCGGACCAAGCACGACATCCATTTCACCGGCCGGCGCCGGCGTCGCCTCAAGCGAAACAAGGCTTTGCCGGATAGCCGCATCCGTTGCCACCTTCCACTTGTCACCTGCCAGAAACTCTTCATAGAGCTGGCGTCCACCGACCCCGTATGTCCCGGTGCCGCGCCGCTCGCCATCGCTGGTGACCACCGAAACATTGAACCGCACCAGCGGCCGGATGTCGCGGCGAGAAAAACCACCCGGCCGCAGGATTTCGACAAACTGCCAGTTGCCGGTCAGCGATATCGAAACTTGGACTATCTTGCTATCGCGCCGGCGAGCGTATTCATCAACCGTTTGCAACAGGCGGACTTTGTCTTCAAACGGCATCGCCTCCAGCGGATTGTCCGGCTCATAGAGTGATCTGTTGGTGCCGGGCGGATGTGCCGAATAGGTTCCGCCATAGCCTGACTTCACAGCCGCGACCGAGCCTGCAGCCCGCTTCAGAGCCGCATTAGATAGCTCAGAGGCATGTGCATAAGCGGCTGTCTCGCCGGCAACGGCCCGCAGGCCAAAGCCCTGCTGGGTATCGAAATTGGCACTTTTCAGCCGACCGTCGTCATAGGAAAGCGCCTCGGTCTGTCGGTACTCCATGAAAAGTTCACCGTCATCGCAGCCACTCAGAGCGTCAGAAACAATTGTCTCAGCCGTATCTCTGTTGAAGTCGTCGCCAGTGAAAAACAGCTCGTCGGCCTGATCAGACACGTCTGCGCTTTCCTTTCCTACCGTGAATCGCAATTCTACAATTCATGCAGGTTTTTCAATCCTGCCGTAAAGCCCTTCAAGGACAATTCCAGCGACATGCCCAGGCCGGGTGCTTCGTAAATGATGAAATTCGCCTTGCCACCCTTCTTGAGCTTGTCCAGGGTCGGTGGCGAGGCTTCGGCAAATGCGATGCAGACCTGGGGCAGGCACCGTGTGAAGGGCACTCGGCCAACCGCAGCGCCGTCGATTTCCAATGCCACGCCGGTCGGCAGAAAAACACCGATCGGCACCATAACGCGCATCATGGTGTTTGGCTTACCATCTTTCTCGCCCTTTAAGAGGATCAGGGTCAAGGCGACATTCTTGCGCTCGGCGTGTTGGGTGCTCTGCACCATCGCGCAGGGCTTCTTTGATGAACCATCGGACTGCTTAACTTCTTTCTTTTCGCAGGTCAGCGTCCAGTCACCATGTTTTGCTACAATATCTGCCGTCTGTTGTGGCGGTGCGGGCCGTTGCTGTCCTGGAACGGGCGCTTGGGTCCCGCCCGCCGGTTTCTGTACACGCGGGCCGAACTGTCTGAAGACCTGGGTGGGAGCTTGTTGTTGCGCCGTCTGAGCCAAAAGCTCTGCGGAGATCGCGGCACTAAAGACGGCAAGGGCGGCAAGGCCGGTCGCCCGTCTGCTTGGTTTCAGACTTAATTTTCTCACGATCAATTCGAACTCCGGTTGTTAAGTAATGTTATCGCATATGCCACACCATCATGGCCGGGCTTTCAGCTTTCGGCATTTCCAAGGCGTTGCGGCACTCAGCAGTCCCTTTACATCATCAATCCAACGGTTTGCTTTCGTTGCGCATTCGCTCGGACAGAAACACTTCACCCGTATCTCAACTCCTACTGCCCATGTCAATTGATCGGACATCTGAGTGGGGATTTCGTAGGCAGGATCGCCCGATATCGGGTGATCAGCGCCGAATCTGTGTGTCATCGACAAGAATTGGGGCGGAATTTCGATGCTGCGCATTGCTTTATTTATTCTAGCGTGTCCACTTGCTCTGAACCCATGGCGCGAAACTTTGCCGCGCTCGCGCGCCATTGCAGCGGCACATGGATTATGGTTCACAATCATGTCATAAGGCACTGTAAGTCGGCATCAGACAAAAGATGACCGTGCTTCGGGCCAAGGATGGGTTTGTTCCACTTAGCGCCAGATCGCGGTTCGGCGGGACTGCGGGAGTGCATCTCGGCAGCTGAGAGACAAGGAAAGGGCGGTTGATGCGTCTACTTATGGGATTGATGGCCGGTTCGGCATTGGCAATTTTGGCCTCGGTCGAAGCATTTGCTGCGGGGCTCGGCATACCCGAACCTTGGCAGCTCGGATTACAGGCGCCAGCCTCACCGGTGGCAGAAAATATCCATCAGTTTCATACATTTCTCCTTTGGCTGATTTGCCTGATCTCGCTGTTTGTCCTGGGCCTATTGGTCACGGTCATGATGCGGTTTAGCGCCAAGGCCAACCCCGAGCCGTCGCGCACGACTCACAACACATTGATCGAAGTGGTCTGGACCGTCGTTCCGGTGCTGATCCTGATTATCGTCGCGATTCCGTCGTTCCGGTTGTTATATTTCCAGCGTGATTTTCCCGATGCCGACATGACGGTCAAGGCGACATCGTCACAGTGGTACTGGACCTACGACTATCCAGACAATGGCGACATCAATTTCGATTCGGTTCTCAAGACCGAAGAAGAACTCAAGGACGGCGAACCGTACCTGCTGGCCGTCGACAATGCCATGGTTGTGCCGGTCAACAAGACCATCCGCCTGATCGTGACGTCCAATGATGTCATCCATGCCTGGACCATCCCGTCCTTTGGCTCCAAGATCGATGCCGTTCCCGGGCGCCTCAACGAGACGTGGTTCAAGGCGACCAAGGAAGGCATCTATTACGGCCAGTGTTCTGAGCTGTGCGGCAAGGATCACGCCTATATGC
>JAEKFU010000332.1 GCA_016522385.1 Pseudomonadota bacterium | reverse complement strand
GTCCAACACTATGCGGAAAATCGGCAGTGGCGCGAACATCAAGTCGGCAGCCGCGATGCGGCGAGGTGCAGCACGGTCGCGCTAGGCGGGAGCCGGACTGGTCCAACAGGAAGAAGCGCGCCGGCTGCCTGCTGAATTTAAGCTGAAGTCAATTCCACGGATCAAGTGAACAGCTTCTGCTTGTGGCACTGAACCGACAACCAGGCTGCGGTTCTGTCCGGTCCGCCAAGCGCCACGTAGCGGACATCGGTCCGCATTAGCAAGCGATCAGTTTATGCGGGATAAACCCTGTTTGAGCCTCTTGTTACTTTCAGGATCTACATAAGGCCGCCAGTGTTGGCGCGATGTAACAAAGCCCGGACTGATTTCATCGCACCTGGCCAACGCTGAGCGCGCCTCGTCGAACCTTTTTAGACCAGTCAGTGCAATCGCTAGTATGAAATGCGCGGGTGCATACTCAGTTTGACGTCGTATCGCGTGGCGGGCGCATTCTTCGGCTGCTCTATAGTTCCCTGCATTGACATAAGCACGTGCAAGAAATGTAAGGTGGGTATACCTGCTTGCGTCCTCAGGATTCAGCTTTTGAGCCCTTTCCATCAACAAGATTCCGTTCGGGTCACCTGCAAGGTCAGACTTGTTGCCGAGCGCGTGTAGTGCATAGGCATCGTTCGGATTGAGGTCTACTGAGATCCTGGCTTCGGCAAGTGCGTCATCGGTACGATCGAGCCATTGGTAAGCTGTGCTCAATTCGTGATGTGCCCATGACGAAGACTCGTCGCATTCAATCGCCTTCCGCGCGGCTTCCATCACCTTGGTGGCCGTGGCCTTTCGGTCTTCAGCAACGCCTATGAGGAGGTCCTGCTGGTAAGACATCGCTAGTCCAGCGTAAGCATCTGAATAGTCAGGGTGGATTGCGATTGCACGCGAGAACAGTTCCCTTGCTTTGGCATTGCCCTCGCGTGTTCGTTGACGAATCCACGGCATTGCGCGCAGACAGAGATCCCATGCATCGAGATCTTCCGGCAGCTTGTTTCTCGACCGCTGGAGTTCTGCCTTCGCCAATTCCGGTGCGACATGCGCAGCTATGCGCTGGACGATATCATCCTGAACCTCAAATATGTCGTCAAGCTCCCGATCGTACCTTTCCGCCCAGACGTGCTGGCCGCTGACGCCATCAATCAACTGCACCGTGATGCGAATACGCGATCCATGCCTTCTGACACTGCCTTCCAGCAGATAACGAGCTCCCAAATCACGACCCACCTCTTTGATATCAACGACCCTATTCTTGAAGGCGAAACAGGAATTGCGGGCGATCACGGGGAAAGAACGCCAGTAAGTGAGCGCGGTGATAATATCCTCGGTCAAGCCATCGGAGAAATACTCTTGGTCAGGATCGCCGCCTAAGTTGGCGAATGGGAGAACTGCGATTGCAGGCCGATTTCTTGGCTCTGTCGCTACTTCAGACCCGTCACTCTTGCTGCCAAGCGCGCCTACCGGCGGCCAACGCCAGACGCGAACGGGCCGGTCAATATCCTTGACTACCTGATCACCCATATCCTCAAACAGCGACTCGACACGGTCCCGCACCTGTTCATAAACGGCGCCCGAAACGCAAATGCCACCCGGATTGGCAAGCGTCTCCAAACGGGCAGCGATGTTGACGCCGTCGCCATAGATATCTTCGCCTTCGACGATAACGTCACCGAGATTGATGCCGATACGCAGTCGAATGGTACGTTCGGATTTAGCAAGGGCAGATTGTATGGCAATTGCGCAGTTCACAGCATCAACGACACTGGCAAACTCCACCAGAGTTCCGTCGCCCATTAGTTTGATGATGCGACCGTTATGTTCTGTGATCTTAGGGTCGAACAGGTTGGCTCGATGCGCCTTCAACTGCGCTAGAGTGGCTTCCTCGTTCTCGGTCATCAACTTGGAGTAGCCAACGACATCGGAAGCCAATATGGCGGCGAGTCTGCGTTCCACCAAGAACCCTCCATGCCGGAGAGATTACCGATCAACTGGCGTGGAATCTACCACACTAGGCAAAATGGCGAATTTCGGTTTTTGGCACCAAGCGGAAGTGTTGAGCTATGCCGATTTGAGTCCATTACCGGGGGCTGAGCAGTCTCTGCAGAACGGTGCTCGCAGGGTCCGATCAGGGGCAATTCCCTTAAAAATTCGATGGTAGACCCAAATGCGACATCACGACAATAGTCCATTACCAGCGGAACGGCATTCGTGGATTGTGCGCGCCGCCGCAATTATGAGAGTTTCTTGACCGGGGCCGGCCCCGATCTGAACGCCGATGGGCATATGACGACACAATCCTGTAGGAACCGCGATGACAGGCAGTCCAACCAGCGACCATAGGGCCTGCTGCCGGTTTGATCCCGTACCCTCGCGCCGCAACGGCGCGATGTCCTGAGTTGCCGGCGAAAGCATCACGGTGTCCGCGCCCAGTATTTCGCAAAGTTCGCCTCGCCAGCCGTCGGCCGTGGCCAGTGCCCGTTCATACTCTGAGTCGGTCACTGCCCGTCCCTGGTCGATTAGATCACGCAATGGCGCGCTCATTTGATCACCGGCGCGGTCTCGGTCCTGACCATGGGCCAAAGCCATGTCGCGCGTCATGATGGTGTAGAGCACATCGGTTATGCCCGCATACGCATCCGGCAGCGAGTGTTTTTCGACCCTTGCTCCCATGCCTGACAAGAGCTGTTCGGCTCTTGACTGGGCCTCCAAACTAGCCGGCGAAACTGCCTCCGGCGGCCAATCGCGCACTGTCAGCACGCGCAGGTCCTGCGGTCTTGGGACATGGCCGGGAGGTAAAACGCGTATGCTATCAGGATCATGGTCGTCACGGGCAAACAATACTTGGCACAGCAGCGACACATCATCGGGTGTGCGCGCAAGCACACCCGGATGGTCGAGGCGAGGCGACAGCACCATGCCTCCTCGTTTCGGCATCGCACCCCGGGTTGGTTTCAATCCAAAGACACCGCAATAGATGGACGGGCGAACAACTGAACCGACCGTTTGCGATCCGAGTGCTGCCGGCACCATGCCGCTGGCCACCGCTGCTGCAGAGCCACTGGAAGACCCTCCGGGTGTGCGGGTCGGGTCAAATGGATTACGTGTTGGACCAGCGGCGGCGATGGCATATTCGGTTGAGACCGTAGTTCCGACTACGATCGCTCCAGCATCCTTTAGCCGGCTCACCACCGCCGCGTCCGTGTTAGGCACTCTATGCCCATGAATGGCCGTGCCCCAATCGCAGCGCATACCGGCGACGTCGAAGACAGCTTTCACAGCCACCGGCAGGCCATGCAAAGGTCCGCGTTTCTGGCCCGACACCGCATCGGCTTGCTTTGCAGCTTCGATGGCCGCCTTGGAGTTAAGGTCGACAAAGGCCTGCAATTGCCGTTCCAGGCTTTGAATACGCCGAATGCATCGGCGCATCTCGGCTTCCGCGGTGGTCTCGCCACGAACAATCGCTCCTATGGTTTCCAGCGCTGAAATTGCTGCTTTCTCATCAGTCACGGACAACACCCTTGCTTTCAAAGTCAAAGGTTTTGGCCAACTCCTCATCGAGCTGGTCGTATATCAGCTTTTCGTAGTTTCTGAACTTCGCCTCCGTGTACACGCGAGGGTAGGACAACTCGATTTCCTGATCGATCTTGATACGTCCCGGTCGTGCCGTCATGACGACGATGCGGTTTGCCAGATAAATCGCCTCCTGCACAGAATGGGTGACGAATACGATGGTCTTCTTGTGACGCTGCCAGATCTCCAGCAATTGATGCTGCAGGAAGCGGCGGGTAAGTGCGTCCAGGGCGCCGAACGGTTCATCCATGAATATGATTGAGGGATCGGTGGCAAAGACGCGAGCGAGTGCAACACGTTGTTTCATGCCGCCAGAAAGTTCGGAGGGTCGTTTTTGGGCAAACTCGCCAAGGCCGACAAGCTCAAGATAGTTCTGGGCTTGTTTTAGGCGGTCCGCTTTTGCGATACCTTTGCGTTCAAGACCAAATGCAACATTGTCGATGACAGACAGCCACGGAAACAGGGCATAGTCCTGAAACACCATGCCATGGTCGATATCGGGGCGGGTAATCGGTTCGCCACCAGCAAGCGCGCAGCCGCCCGTTGGTGTCAAGAATCCAGCCAATATGTTCAACAAAGTGCTCTTGCCGCAGCCGGAAGGCCCAACCAGGGCTACGAACTCGCCCGGCGCAATTTCTAGAGACACGGGCTGCAATGCACGCACCTGTTCGCCGCGGCTGGTATTGAAGACCATTTCCAAATCGCGGATCTCGACCGGTTTTGCCTGCGTTTCCATTCGGTCAAGTCCAACTGAAAGCGCGCAGGATTATCCGAAAGACCGTGTCGATCAGCACCCCGAGAATACCAATCACGACCATGCCGACCAGAACCAGATCGGATCGCAGAATTTCCATGCCATCGGCAATGAGATAGCCAAGTCCAGACTGCGCGGCAACCAACTCGGCTGCAATAATCGCAGCCCAACCGGTACCGAATGAGATGCGAAATCCAACGACGATGTTCGGCATTGCAGCCGGCAGGATAACCTTGCGAAACAGCGTTGCCCCGTCGTCGCATCCCAGAACCTGTCCGGCACGGATCAGCACCGGGTCGACACCTTTCACTCCTGCGACAGTGTTCAGGACAATGGGAAAGAAGGTGGCAACGAAAATGATGAAAATCTTGCCTGATTCACCGATACCGAACCACAAAATAGCGAGCGGGATCCAGGCGAGCGGTGAGATCGGACGAAACAATTCGATTACAGGATCGGCAATTCTTTCAAAACGGCTGGATCTGCCCATCATCAGCCCAAGCGGAACTGCGATGACAGCGGCAATCGTCCAAGCTGCCAACACACGGCCCAAGCTGGTACCGATGTGTTTGAAGAGTTCGCCGCTCGCGATCAATTCCACGAAAGACTTTGCTGCGAGCAGTGGAGGCGGCAGAATTGCAACATGGGCGCCTGAGAACACGACAACCATCTGCCAGGCCAGGACGATGCCCATGAATGCGTAGATATAGGGCAGTGTCCGCGCCGCGCTACCGGTCATAGTATGGTTCCCGATTCGCTACCTTGTTGCTGTTCTTGAGGAAGACCATAGTCGAGAAGGGATGGCCAGTGCCACCCCTCCTCAATTC
>JAEKFU010000255.1 GCA_016522385.1 Pseudomonadota bacterium | reverse complement strand
AGTATGCCATACCAGCGCCGGTAGCGAAGCGAGCGAGCTTGTGCGGAAGGCCGATCCGTCATCCAGTCTCCTCACCGACGTCGCTGACCAGACTGTCAAGATCGAATGGATCTTCGAAACCGTCATCGTCCGCAGCGACGAAACTGCTACCCTCCCCCCATATGCCCGAATCGAGATTGCCAAAGGTACCTACAAACACGCCGATCAACAGTGATGCCGCCAATGTCGATACCGCAACAAATCTGCCGACGCCAAATGCCGGCGTGGATTGTGCGCCAGACTCAGCCGCGAAAGATTGTGGCGTGTCGCGTGCTGCCTGCAGCAGCCTTGCCCGGGCTCCTGCCGGCAAGGCCGGTGAACTGGCGCCAGCCAGTACCTGGTCGGTTTCACGGGAACTCTGGCGTTCTGAAGCCGATATCGAACCGGCCTCTAGAAGATCGGCCAATTCGGCACGGTCGGCATCCGGCCACCGAGCCGGGTCAGCGCCATAAGCGTCTAGTACATTCTTCAGGCGATCAAGTTTGTCAGCAGGCATGGCCAATTATCCTATTGCCTCGCCAATTCATCAAGCATGTAGCGCCAGCGCTCGGCAAGTTGCGATTTGAGATTGCGGCGTGCCCGCGACAACAAAGATTCCACCGCATCAACACTTAGATCCATGATCTGTGCCGTTTGCTGATTGGTCATGCCCTCAAAATAGGTCAGCACCAGCGCTACGCGCTGACGGTCCGGCAATCTTGAAATGGCAGCATCCACTTCATTGGCAACCTGGTCGCGCGATAGATCGTCCTCGGGCGTGGGGCGCTCTTCGGCAATGTCAGGCACGCTATCGAATGTCTGCAGCTGCTTGCGTCGCTTGCGGTCGATGGCCAGATTGGTCACCACCCGCATTAACCAGGACCGAACCGCAGCACCGTCACGCAAGCTGTGCGGCGCCTGCCATAGTTTGATGAAAGCCTCCTGGGCCAGATCTTCAGCGTCTGCCGGGCCACCGAGCACCCGCCAAGCCACCCGGTAAGCCTGTGCGAAATAGCGATTGGCCAGTTCTGCGAAGGCCGTGTGATCGCCGGTCCGCAGAGCGGCCATCAATTCCTGATCAGTAGCCGCGGCTGAATGCACCAGTCGCGGCTTGATCCTGTCGGCAATGCCAGGCTCGGGCAATTGCGCCACTTCGACCCCGATGAGATTGTAAACGGTCGTGGTCAATTCTGGCTACGCGCCTTCCTGCGGTCAGCCCAAAATTGTTTGCGCTTGGCCAGATGATAGGATCGCGCCTCCTCGCGTGTCACCCCTCCATCCGTATCGGCATCCGCCAATTTGAACTGAGTGTTGACATAACCGTCCAGCTCGGCCCGGCTTATGGCACCGTCCTGATCGGCGTCCATTCGCTTCATGATGCGGTCGCGCCGACGCTCCATCATGGCGCGCAGCCAGTCTTCGACTTCACCGGCGCTGACCGCGTCATCTTCGTTGCGGTCGAGCCCCATGAAACGGCGCGCCGCAGCCGGTTGCAATTCGTTCAGCTCCAGTTTGCCATTCTTGTCTTTATCAAGACGCTCGAAGGTCTTGGCGCCGCGCGGAATGCCGGGCTCCTTGGCCCAGGTGCTTGAGGCGGCCAGACCAGCCACAAAGGGTAGAACCAATGCCATTGCAAACAGATGTCGAGCCATCAGTGGTCTCCTGTTGTTTCATGAATATTCCAACGCCGGTAAGACGCGCAGTTGTGGTGATTCCCGTCGCCAGAACTGACAAATTCATTTCTGTGACGTACCGACTAGCTTATCGAAGAGGCCGGCAACGATCTTGCGGTGTTCGATCAACAAGGCTTCCGCAGTGGCCAAATCCGGTGATTCTGCGGCATTCGTCAGCAAATTCTGCAACCCTTGGGGTGCAGATTCGGCAGAAAAACCGTCTCCGACGCACAGGCGAAGCACCTGGGTCAATCGGTGATACAGGTTGTTGGCGTCGAGCAACGCTCTTCTTTGCGGTTCGCTGAGGATGCCCGCATCGAAGAGATTGGAGATCGCCACCGCTGTGTTTTGATCGAACACCTGCGGCACTTGCGATCCATATAGCAGCTGAAGGCTCTGGGCGATAAATTCGACGTCAATCAAACCGCCACGGGCGTGTTTAAGGTTCCAGACATCATCGCTGCCATGTTCTTGGAAGATACGGTGGCGCATCTCGACTATGTCATTGCGGGTGCTATCAGCATTGCGGGGTTGTGACAAAGCTTCGGCAATAGCCAGTTCGACTTCGCGGCAAAGGCCTTTATCGCCGGCGATGACCCGAGCTCGGGTCAGAGCCAGTTTTTCCCACGTCCAGGCCGACTCGGCGTGATACTGGCGGAAACTGTCGATACTTGTAGCAACCGGCCCGGCCTTGCCTGATGGCCGCAATCGCATATCGACCTCATAGAGTACTCCTTCGGCTGTCGGCGATGAAATTGCCGCGATCAGGCGCTGGGTCAGGCGGGAGAAGTACTGAGACATTGTCAGAGGCCGCGGACCGTCTGAGTGATCGGATTTGCCGCCGTGATCATCGGATTTGCCGCCGTGATCATAGATTACAATGAGATCAACGTCCGACCCGGCGGTCATTTCCCGGCCGCCCAGTTTGCCCATGGCAATTACCGCGATCTGACTGTCAACAACCCTACCGTGGCGTTCGGCAATGTTGTCTTTGACCGCTTCCAAAAGGCGGGCAATCAGCGTATCGGCAATGCTGGAGTAAATGCTGCCAGCCTCAGCGGCATTGATGGTCTCGGAAATGATCCGGACCCCAACCCGGAACATATGCTCCTTGCCGATTACCCGGGTGCGGTCGAGCAGCACCTCGAATCGGGATTCGGACGCCAGAGCCTCATCGATGGTGCGGCTGATCTCCTGACGATCCGGCAGATGGTCGAAAAAACCCGGGTCAAGCACGGCATCGAACACCTTTGGCCGCTGGCTCAGCTGCTCTGCCAAATGCGGTGCCGTGCCGAGAATTGTCGCCAACAGATCGAGCAGGTGCGGGTTGGCGCGCAACATGGAAAAAAGCTGCAATCCAGCCGGAAGCCGGGCCATGAACCGGTCAAAGGCAATGAATGCCGTATCGGCATCACCAGACCCGGCCAAAGCCTGCAAGAGCTGCGGCATCAGTTCGGTCAATCGCTCTCTCGCCTGGGCCGAGCGGGTTGCCGCGTAGCGCCCGAAATGCCAGCCACGAATGGTCGCGGATATCTCTGCGGGCTGGCGAAAGCCCATATTGGCAAGTGTGGCAACGGTTTCCGGGTCATCCTCACCGCCGGTGAAGACGAGACTGCCGGTTTCGCTGCCCAGCGCATCGGCATCTTCAAACAGAACCGCATAGTGACCCTGCACCGTCGCAAGGATCTTGCCCAATTCTGTCTCGAATTCACCGGCATCGGCAAATCCGCAAAATCTGGCCAGACTCTCCAAGGCCTCCGGCGCCGACGGCAATTCATGCGTCTGGTCGTCGGCAATCATTTGGATGCGATGCTCGATCTGGCGCAGCACTCCATAGGCAGCACGCAACTCACTTGCGGCGTTGAGCGAAATCCAGCCGGCTGCCGCCAATGCATCAAGCATATCCAGAGTCCGCCGCCCCCTAAGCGCCGGATTACGGCCACCGGCGATCAGTTGCTGGGTCTGGACAAAGAACTCTATTTCCCGGATGCCGCCGCGCCCGAGTTTGATATTGTGGCCGGGCACCTTGACGCTGCCATGCCCTTTGACCGCATGGATCTGGCGCTTCAGCGACTGGACATCGGCGATCGCAGCGAAGTCGAGATATTTGCGCCAGATATAAGACGTCAAGCGGGACAGAAACTCCTCGCCCAGGGCCAGATCGCCGGCAATCGGGCGGGCCTTTATCATCGCCGCCCGCTCCCAGTTCTGGCCCATGTTTTCGTAGTACGCGCACGCCGCTTCGAATCCGATGGCGATCTGGGTGGCGCGCGGATCGGGGCGCAGGCGCAAATCGACACGGAACACGAAACCGTCGGCGGTAATTTCCTGAAGCAGAGAAACCAGGCGCTTGGTCATTCTGACAAAGAAGGTCGACGGTTCGACGCCTGCTGCCAGAGGCGCTATCTCACGGTCAAATACAACGATCAGGTCGATATCGCTCGAATAATTGAGCTCATGGGCACCGTGCTTACCCATCGCGAGTACGACATAACCCGATTTCATAGCCGGCTTGGACGTATCGAACGGCTCGAATTTCGACTGGCGGCCCGCATCCAACAGCAGCCAGTCGACAGCGGCACGCACAGCGAGGTCGGCAAACCGACTCAGACGCCGACAGACGGTCTCGCCGGTCCATTGCCCCCTAAGGTCAGCCAGCGCGATAAGCAATGCAAATTTCGAACGGACCTGACGCAGTCTCATCATAATGTCGTCTACGCTCTTTGTGCCTATCGCGAATTGGCCGATTTCAATGCACAGACTATCGAAAAGGCTGTCTGGCTCGCCTTGTAGGCAGAGATCGGCAAACGCAGGATCGCGCAGGATCAGTGACGTAAGAAACGGTGATGCGCCGAAAATGCCGTTCAGCAATGAATGCGTGGATGGACTGGCTTCCAGTGTTGCCAGTAGATCGGTTGCCGCCTGGTTGTCCGCTGCCACCAAGTCGTGCAGTTGCTCAAACCCTAGGGCCGCGGCTTCGTGGTTGAATGGTTCGCGAAATTGCTGGGCTTCGTCGGCGGTCTTCAGCATGGACATGCCGACAGATTAGAGCGTGTCCCCTAATTCTGGTAGGGGTATCATGGATACGATCTAGAGCGTTTCTTTCTCATGTGGAATCATTTGACCGCGTTTCTGCGTCAGCTGGCTAGGCATGCTTCGCGCCGTGGTCTGGTTGACCGCAAGCGGAGCATAACGACGTCCAGCGGGCGCAGAAACACGGCCTTCGGTGGCCCAAATCCGGCCATCGGACGTCGTTACGGA
>JAEKFU010000450.1 GCA_016522385.1 Pseudomonadota bacterium | reverse complement strand
TTCGACGAGCTTGTCGCGAATGACGGGATCTAGTTCCGTATCGGCAACATTGATGAAACGATCAAACCGGTCTATGCGGCCCTCGCGGCCTTCCCCGCAATCAATACAGTCGTCTGCATGGACTTTTTCGTGAGTGACATCGACAGTGATGCGACCGAGCTTCCGTAAGGTTCCTTGCGCTCAAGGGCAGTCGAGAACGGCAAGTCTTGCCGCAAGCTAGAGCGTGTCTTCCCGCTGAAAACCGGGAGCCGGGGCGAATTGTGTTGGATTAAGGAACCAGCAGAGTCAGTATGCGGTTAAGACTCAGATCAAGTCTGAGAAAATTTGGTGGCGACGACGGATGACGACTCAAGCGTGCGGTGAACCGGGCACTTTCCGGCAATTTCGACGAGCTTGTCGCGAATGACGGGATCTAGTTCCGTATCGGCAACATTGATGAAACGCTCAAACCGGTCTATGCGGCCCTCGCGGCCTTCCCCGCAATCAATACAGTCGTCTGCATGGACTTTTTCGTGAGTGACATCGACAGTGATGCGACCGAGCTGCAAGTCTTTTCTGTCGGTGTACATGCGCAAGGTCATCGCAGTACAACTGCCCAAGGCAATGCTCAGGAAGTCATAAGGCGTTGGCCCGCTGTCCAGACCGCCGACGGATCGGGGTTCATCGGCAATTAGCTCATGACTCCCTACCCTGACCTTTTGCTGGAATTTACCATTCTCGGTTTCCTCGATGCGGGTCACGCCGTTGGGCAGCGTTTCAGATGTTTCTGCCGGATCGGAATCAAGGAACCGGGTCGACCAGCTGGTCAGGACATCGGCAACATATACGGCATCTTCGCGGCGACTCAACAGGTGGTCGGCGCTGTCGAGCGAGATGAAGCTCTTGGGGTGCTTGGCGGCTGAGAAGATCGTCCCGGCATTCTCGATACCGACGGTTTGGTCGCGCGGGGCGTGAAACACCATCAGGGCCTTTTTCATGCCTGAAATCCGGCTGGACAAGGTCTGATTGCGTACGTCATCAAGGAACTGCTTCTTGATGGTGAACTGGCGGCCGCCAAGTGTCACTTCAGCCTCGCCGGTCTCGTCAATTTCATCGATCTTGGCGCCGAAATTGTGGATGACATGTTCAGCATCGGCCGGGGCGCCGATGGTGGCAACTGCACGAACTTCGGGAATATCGGCAGCTGCCGCGAGAACAGCGGCACCCCCAAGACTGTGGCCGATCAGCAATTGCGGTGCCTGGTAGTTGTCGCGCAGAAAACCTGCAGCATGCAGCAAATCGCCAACGTTGGAAGAAAAGTTGGTGTTGGCGAACTCGCCATCGCTCATGCCCAGACCGGTGAAATCGAACCTGAGGACGGCAATTCCGCGTTCGGCCAGGCCGCCGGCAATGCGGGCGGCGGCAAAGATGTCTTTTGAACACGTAAAACAATGGGCGAACAAGGCATAGGCGGTCGGCGGGTCCGACGGCAATTCAAGCTTGGCGGCGAGCTCCGAGCCTTGACTACCCGGAAATGTCACTTTGATCGACTGTGTCGTCATGGCGGCAGTTCCTTGCGTTTGAAAACTTACGAATCTTTGAGAATTTTCTCGAGTCGCTTGGCTTCTTCCCCGCTCAGCGGTGCTTCGCTAGGTGCAGCGACTTGCTGCCGCCTTTTGTGCAGGACGAAAATGAACCCTGCGAGCAGGATGGCGAACGGCCCTAGCCACAGCACCAGCGTGTGGGAGGCGAAGCGCGGCTTGAGAAGCACGAATTCGCCATATCGGGAGACAAGATGGTCGACAACCTGAGGGTCACTGTCGCCGGCCGTCAGGCGTTCGCGGATCAAGATCCTCAGATCGCGAGCGAGCGGCGCATCGGAGTCATCGATAGACTGGTTCTGGCAGACCAGGCAGCGGAACTGCATCGACAGATTGCGGGCACGGGTCTCCAGGACCGGATCGGCTAGCACTTCATCGGGCTGAACGGCATGTGACGGACCGACGCTCAGCCAAAAGGCCATGATAGCGATGAGGACACGGTTGATCATTGCTCTACTCCGCCGCCGGCACGGGCTCTGAGGCGGCAGCGCGCGTAGGTGCGCCAATGCGGTAGCGTCGGTCGAACAGCGAGACGGCACCGCCAATGAACATGATTACGGCACCGAACCATATGAAGTTGACCAGCGGATTGAAATAGGCCCGCACCGTGCGTTTGCCATCTGGCGCCTGATCGCCCATCACAACGTAAAGATCGCCCGTCCACATGGGATAGATGCCGACTTCGGTGGTCGGCTGGCGGCTCGGTAAAAAGACCCGTTTCTCCGATTTGAGCTCGGTTAGCACCGTCTTACCGCGCTCGATACGGAAACGGCCAACCGTGGCAGAGTAGTTCGGGCCGGTCAGCGGTGATTCACCAACGAAGATCACCTTGGAGCCGGCAATCTCCAGAACCTCCTGCGGGCTCATTTCCTTAATGACTTCCTGGCGCCAGGCAGTGACCGCCACAATCCCGAGCACCATGACGCCGACGCCGAGATGGGCAAGCGTCATTCCGATAGCCTGACCGGGCAGGCCTCTGAGCCGCGACCAACTAACGGCGGTGGGCGCACTGAAGAGTTTGATTCGTCCGGCCAATTCAACGAGGCTGCCGGCGATTAGCCAGCCTCCTAGCGCGATGCCGAGTGGTGCCAGCCAGGGGCCGCGGATTTGAATAACGAGTGAAAGTATGCCGCCGGCAAGCGCGATGAGGGCGGCGACCCAGAGACGCTGTGCAGCAGCCCAGGCATCAGCCCGTTTCCAGGACATCATCGGCCCGAGCGGGACCAGCAGCAACAGCGGCAGGATAAGTATGCCGAAGGTAAAATTGAAATATGGCGGGCCAACCGAGATCTTGTTGCCGTTGATCGCCTCAAGGGCGAGAGGATAAAGCGTCCCGATGAAGACCGCCGCAGCGGCAGCCGTGAGCAGCAGGTTGTTGACGACCAGCGCACTCTCGCGCGAAATCGGGGAAAACAGGCCGCCCGCCTGCAGCTGTGGTGCTCGCCAGGCATAAAGTGTCAGCGCACCACCGATGAACAGGCAAAGAATGAGCAGGATGAAGACGCCACGGGCCGGGTCGACAGCAAAGGCATGCACAGACGTAAGAACCCCGGAGCGCACCAGAAAGGTCCCGACCAGGGACAGCGAGAAGGCAAGAATGGCCAACAAAATGGTCCAGACCTTAAGCGCGTTGCGCTTTTCAACGACGATGGCGGAATGTAACAGCGCCGTAGCGATCAACCAGGGCATGAAAGAGGCATTTTCCACCGGGTCCCAAAACCACCAGCCGCCCCAGCCGAGTTCATAGTAGGCCCACCAGGAGCCCATGGCGATGCCGACGGTAAGGAACATCCAGGCGGCCAGCGTCCACGGCCGCACCCAGCGCGCCCAGGCGGCGTCAACCCGGCCTTCGATGAGGGCCGCGATGGCAAACGAGAAGGCCACCGACAGACCAACATAGCCGGCATAGAGTAGTGGCGGGTGGATCGCCAGAGCCGGGTCCTGCAAGATAGGATTGAGACCCTTGCCTTCCGCTGGTGCCGGGTCAAGCCGCCAGAACGGGTTGGAAACCAACACGATAAAAGCGAGGAACGCGAACGAGATTGAACCTTGGACGGCGATGACGCGGGCCTTGAGGCCGGGCGGCAGGCTGCCGCCGAAGACTGCGACTGCAGCGCTGAACAGGGCGAGGATCAGCACCCACAGCAGCATCGAACCCTCATGGTTTCCCCAGACCCCGCTGATTTTGTAGACAAGCGGTTTGGCTGAATGGGAATTGGCCCACACATTCTCAAGCGAGAAGTCTGAGGTCACATAGGCGCGGGTCAGAACGGCAAATGCTATCGCCAGCAGAAGGAATTGAACGACCGCAGCGGTTGGTGCGACCCGCATCAACCGTTCATCGCCCATCTCGGCGGCATAAAGCGGCACCAGCATCTGGTAGGCCGCAACGGCGAACGCCAGCAACAAGGCAAAATGTCCGGTTTCGACGATCATTGCTTGACCCCGCTTTGTTCCTGCCAAACGCCCTTTTTCTTCAAGGCATCAGCAACTTCCTTAGGCATGTAGTTCTCGTCATGCTTGGCCAGCACCGTATCCGCTTCGAAATGGCCAGAACGCAGCAACTGTCCCTCGGTAACAACACCCTGGCCCTCGCGGAACAGATCAGGCAACGTGCCGGCATAAGTGACGGTTAATGTGTTGTCGGTATCTGTCACGGTGAAGCGGACCTTGGCGCCCTGCAGCCTTTCGATACTGTCCTTGGCGACCAACCCGCCAAGGCGGAACCGGGTGCCCGGCTCGACCTTCTTGGATATCACTTCGCTGGGTGTGTAGAAGAACACAATCGTGTCACGCAAAGCTGTCAGGACCAGCGCTGCCGCCGCGCCCAGGATCACAAGGCCGGTGACTATGAAGGCGCTTCGCTGCTGTTTTCTTGTCATTGCCATGGGAAGACAGCTCTCATTCGTTCTCCGTCAGGCCGTGCCGGCGACCAATTTCGCTCAGCTTTGACAAAGCCTGCTGATCGTTTTTGAACTGAAGTTTGGCCTTTTTGAGGGCCGATTGCGCCTGATCCTGCTGGCCCAGCACCATGCGTGCATTGATCAGGCGCAACCAGCCATCAAGATCGTCGCCATTGCCGGCCAGTCGTTCTGCCAGACGATTGACCATGCCGAGGATCATCTGCTGGCGTTCATCTGCGCTCAATTCCTGTGCACTTTCAACGGTCTGCTTGTCGAGGGCCGGCCCCTTGCCGGCCGGCGAAAGTTCTGCGAGTTGCCGTTCTACAGCCTCGCGCCACGGAGCGTCCTTGGGCGCATCGGCCAGCAGGGCACGAAAGCGCTTTTCTGCCTCTGCACTGTTGCCGTCCTGACGGTCGGCCAAAGCCCGGTAGAAACGAGCCTTTGGCCATGACGGGTCAAGTGTAAGTGCTTTGTCAAACATTTCACGGGCATTGGCGGTGATCATACCATCGTTGCTCAACACCAGCGTCTCACCGTACTCCGTAATGATCTCGACGTCGGGCTTAGTTAGCACAATGCCTTTCCGGAAGGCTTCGGCCGCGTCATCATAGCGTCCGAGACGGCGATAGGCTGGTGCGAGCACCAGCCAGCCCTTGGCATCGCCCGGGTTTGCTGCCAGATGTGCCTCGACCTGGGCGATCATCGCCACCGTGTCGCCGGCCTCGACTGCCTTTGCCAGACGCTCGGTGCGCGGCTGGTCTGGCAGGTCCGGCCTGCCGATGGACAAATAGCCGGTCAGGGCAATGGCAGGAATGGTCACCAGCGCAACGCCGGCAGCCCAGATTGGAGAACTCACCTGCGCAGCCGATGCGTCACGTTTTGCCCGGCTCTCGGCCGTCAGAATACGCCGGGCCAATTCATTGCGGGCGGCCTCGAAGGCCTTATCATCGATCTGGGCGGCCAGCTTGTCGCGCTCCAGTTCCGCCAGCTGATCGCGATAGACCTGCAGATCATAGGACGCCCGTTCGGCCGCAGGGCCGACAGAGCGCATAATTGGGTACAACACAATCGCCAGCACGATTGCCGTCATGCTAGCGAGAACGATCCAGAACAACATGACCGGGTTAGACTATGCCCTGTTGAAAAATTCAATTCACGTTGGCGGGAAATCTCGTTCATATGAAGACATTTAAGCAGCGTCGAGGTGTCGCAGTTTTGCTGCGCCGTGTCGCAAAAATGTGGTGACCAGGCAGGTGGAATGGTAATTTGCCGCGCTGGTGAGGTCCACCGGCACCTCACATTCCAAGAATTGTTTTCATCAAGGCAGCCATGAGTCGCTATTCAATTTTTTCGCTGGCACGAAACTCGCTGAATTTCCATAAGGACTGGGACCGCGCCTGGCGCAGCCCGGAGCCCAAGCCGGCCTATGATGCGGTGATTATCGGCGCCGGCGGGCATGGTTTGGCAACCGCTTACTATCTGACCAAAGAACACAGGATGACCAATATCGCTGTTGTCGAGAAGGGCTGGCTCGGCGGCGGCAATACCGGGCGCAACACGACAATCATCCGATCCAACTACCTGCAAGATGCCTCGATCGCCATTTATGAGCTAGCGCGCTCGCTTTATGAAGACCTGTCACAGGACCTCAACTACAATCTAATGTTCTCACCGCGCGGCGTGATGATGATGTGCCAGACCGAGCATGAACTGCGCGCTTTTAAACGCACGGCCCATGCCAACCGGCTGGCCGGGCTCGATTGCCGGATGATCGACCGCGCCGAGGTCAAACGACTATGCCCGATCATAAACGACGACGTGAATGCACGCTATCCGATACTCGGGGCCTACTACCAACCGCGCGGCGGCACCGCCCGACATGATGCCGTGGCCTGGGGTTATGCGCGCGGCGCCGATGAGCGCGGTGTCGATGTAATCCAGAACTGTGAAGTTCTTGCCATCCAGGTCAAAGGCGGCAAAGTGGTAGGGCTTGAGACCAATAAAGGTGTCATCAAGACACCGAAGATCGCTGTTGCAACGGCGGGTCACACATCGGTGACGATGGAGATGGCCGGGGTGCGAATGCCGATCGAAAGCGTGTGCCTGCAGGCGCTGGTGTCGGAGCCAATCAAGCCGGTAATCGATTGCGTGGTGATGGCCAACACGGTGCACGGCTATCTCAGCCAGTCGGACAAGGGAGAGTTGGTGATTGGTGGTGGTGCCGATCCCTATAACAATTACTCACAACGCGGGTCTTTTTCGGCCCTTGAGCATACGGTCACGGCGCTGGTCGAGACTTTCCCGATCATCTCGCGGCTGCGGACCCTTCGGCTGTGGGGGGGTATTGTCGATATGACCGGTGACCGAT
>JAEKFU010000448.1 GCA_016522385.1 Pseudomonadota bacterium | reverse complement strand
GTGCAGGTATATGTCGGCATGGTGCTTCCTCCTCATAACGGGATTCTTGGGACCGGCAGCGCCAATGCCTCTCACAGCCTCTGGCGCACCGGGAACAAAGACCCCGTGAAAGATCTTCTGGCGGATGCCATTCTGATAACAATGCTGTGACCAGTGCTTGCCTCGATGCGGGTCATCTAGCACTGTGACGCCTTATGCCCAATTGAGACTGGACGGTAGCAAGACTCCGGCTGGCAAACCAGCCGGTCCGATCAAGAAGGAAAGACATACTAATGAAATTCGTCAACGCGCTGATTATTGCAACCGCAGTCCTCTTTGTCGTCTCGACTGCAGCGAAAGCCCGCACACTCGGAAAGGGAGACGGGTCGACGCGAGTCTGGGTCAAGATTAAGACCACACCAGGGGAGGAGCACTGGGAAGCCTGCAGGCGGGTCTTTCAGCACGACGTGCATCAGGTTCGCCGTGGCTCCGTGAACACAATGTGGTGCAATATTGTGAGCCACCGTCTTTACGACTATGTCGAGAACGGGCAGAACTTCAATCTACAGTGACAGGGACGCCTGACGAACGGCGGCCTGCTACAAACGCAGACTGACGTCTACAATTGACTTGCATTATGGATCACATGGTTCGGATGAAATGCCCCGCCCGGTACAGGCGGGGCTCGTCATGTGGTTGAATGTTTGAAAGTTCATGGTTGGCGGTTCATGCCGCCTCCCGCACTTCACGCAGTGCTGTGTCCCGTGTCAAGCGAACAACCCAGGGTTTGAACAGCTCATCCACTATCAATGACCGAGGTCAAAAAAGAAACGCCCCGACACCTCGTCAGCACCCAAGACTCTTGGTTGCAATTGACCGGCACGCCGGTTCATTTCAGATTGGAGCCTGCACGACAAACAGGAGGCAAAACCTCATGGCCCGGGTAATCACCGAGGAATTGCTTGATGAAATACAGGATGGGTTCAATCGGCAGGACGTAGACGCGATCTTATCGCACTTCACCGAAGACTGCGAATGGCTGATGGCCCGTGGCCCCAATTCGCCAGAGGGGAGACGCTGCATTGGTAAAGCGGAGATCGGCGAGGTTCTACGCACACGGTACCAGCAGATACCCGATATGCGCTGGGAAGAGATGCAGCACTGGATCTGCGATCAATCAAAAGCGGTTTCTGAATGGGTCGTGCGGGGCACTCCGGTGGACGGTGCACCGTTTGAGTATCTCGGCTGCGATCTCTGGCAGTTCCGTGACGGTTACGTCACCAAGAAGGATACCTATTGGAAATTTATTGGCTAACTTTGGCCTCTGAGAACGTACGCTTTGCCCGTGCGACCTCAAGCAGTCGATGCAACACAATCATTAAAGCGTTCCGGCGGGGTTTCGAAGCCCGGCGTCTTGCGTGGTCAATAATTCAGCTGCCGCGCCACCTTATTCAGTTACGCCTGCGAGTAGAGCGGCAGATCGGTAAGCATGGCGAAGGAGTGTCTCAAGAGGCCGTTGGTGTTCTCGTTGGGGACGCGCTGCCAGGGACTGCGCGGATCGCAGAAGTAGACGTCGTTGCGCTCCAGCAGATCATCGATACTGGCTTGGGGCGCAAGGTCGCCCGCAAGCAGGTCGGTGCATCCGATCGCCTGGGCACGCTTGTCTTGAGTCTGGTATCGTTCACACGTCAATGACTCCGCATTTCCCTGACGCAGCGATGACCAATACAGATTGTCAGATACCTTGAGCGCATCGCGCTTGGGAGCGAGCGACCATTGCATCCTGTGTTTTCAGACCGATCCTTACACAACCGCGACGGTCGAGATTCCGCAGATCACGGGGGCACCCGGCGCACATAGCGTAACCAGCTACCGGCCCGCTCGTCGGGATATCTGTCTTCGTCCCTCACCGCGCCGAATCGCTAGTGTTACCCAAATCAATGGATTGCCAAGCCTTCGACTCGCCAATCGATGGAAAATTTGTCGGTTTTCCGGGATATTGTTACTAGGATGTCGGAAAAAGGTTGGCGCGCCCTAGGGGAATCGAACCCCTCTTTCCAGCGTGAAAGGCTGGCGTCCTAGCCGATAGACGAAGGGCGCAAGTGCGCGGTCTTAATAGTGATGTTTGACGATGATGGCAAGTCGACATTACGGTACGACTGCTGCATCGCTGATCATCATCTGCGGCTTGCGTGATCCGCCCCAATCGTTGATCGACAGGCGGCCGGCGACATGGATGGGACGGCCACGCTCGGTCAGCAAAAGCTCGCCCAAATCCGTGTGCATGGCGCGAAACGCGATGGCGCCCAGACGCTTCCCGTCGTTTGCCTGTAACGTGCAGCGCACGTGATCGGCACCAGCCGCATCGGCATAGGCGACGCGGTGAGCCGGCAGGGCAAAAACCGGTGCCGGGTTTCCGTTGCCAAAGGGCCCGACTCGCTCCAGTAGCTCGATCAGATCAATGTTGGCGCCTGATGCGCTGAGCGCGCCGTCAATGGTCAGGACGTTTCGGTCGGGAGCCTTTTCCAGCTCACCGGCAAAGCGGTCTTCAAGAAAGCACCTGAGTGCACCGATCTTACTCCTCTTGAGGCTCAGGCCGGCCGCCATGGGATGCCCTCCACCTTTGATGATGACACCTTCTTCGATTCCCGCCTGAACGGCGGCACCCAGATCGACGCCCGGCACCGAACGGCCAGAGCCGCTCGTCGTCGTCTCGTCGTCCGCATGGCCGAGCGCAAAACACGGCAGATTGAAGCGCTCTGTGATCCGCGAGGCGACCAGACCGAGGACGCCGGCGTGCCAGTTGGAACCGGAGACGACGAGAACCGGTAGATTGGCGGTCTTGCCAAGCGCCGCCTCGGCCTGCGTGGTCGCCGCAGCAACGATTTCGCACTCGATTTCCTGGCGCTCGCGGTTCAGTTTGTCGAGCTGCTGGGCAATCTGCATCGCCGTGCCGCGGTCGGGCGACGTCAGCAGATCAAGGCCTAGCATGGCGCTACCGATCCGTCCCGCTGCATTTAGGCGCGGCCCAAGCAGGAAGCCGAGCGCGTAGACATCCGGGCGGCGGTTGAGCCGGGAGGCATCGGCAAGTGCTGCGAGCCCGGGATTGCCACGCTGCGCCATGACTGTAAGGCCCTTGCTGACATAGGCCCGATTGAGGCCGATGAGCGGCACGACATCGCATACCGTACCCAAGGCGACCAGATCCAACCATTGTAGAATGTCGGGTTGTGGGCGATCATCGCTCCACCAGCCAGCCTGGCGCAGACGGCGGTTAATGGCCGCAACAAGGATCAACGTCACGCCGGCAGCACACATGTAGCCTGTGCCGGACAAGTCATCGTGACGGTTGGGGTTGATGATCGCCAAGGCTTCAGGCAGGACCTCGGAGACCTGGTGATGGTCAACGACAACGGCTTGCATACCAAGCTTTGCGGCATGGTTGAGCGGGTCATGGGCCATCACGCCACAGTCAAGAGTGACCAGCACCGCAACGCCCCGTGAATGCAGGTCGGCAACCGCCTGCCTGTTCGGACCATAGCCCTCTTCGATACGGTGGGGAATATGCACTTCAGGGACTGTGCCAGCGGCCCTGAGAAAGGATGTCATCAACGCCGTCGAGGTCATCCCATCGACGTCATAGTCGCCAATGATGCCGATGACTTCGCCCGCCATGATGGCGTCTGCGATGCGCTCGGCACCAATTGTCATGTCACGCAAGGTATCGGGCGCGGGCATGAGGTTGCGCAAGGTTGGGTTTAGAAATGCCTCGGCTTCGTCAATATCGACGGCGCGCGCGGCCAGTACGCGACCGAGTATCTCCGGCAAATCTAGACGTTCGGAAATTGCCAGAGCAGTGCGAGCGTCATGCGCCCGCGGGCGCCAGCTTCGTCCGGTTACCGAACGCTCGATGTTAAGGAAATAGTTTTCATTCGACATCAGCCGCGGCGAACACAGCAGCGGTTCTTGATCCAGCGCACAGTGCCGGTGGCCGACCGCATGACCACGGTTTCGGTGGTAACCGTATCGGGTTCGAAACGCACACCTTCCAGCATGGACCCGTCAGTCACGCCGGTCGCGGCAAACATCACGTCACCGGAAGCCATTTCTGCGAGATCGAATTTCTTGTCTGGATCCTTTATGCCCATCTTGGCGGCCCGTTCACGCTCTTCAGGCCTACGCAACACCAAACGGCCCTGCATCTGACCACCAGTGCAGCGCAGTGCGGCAGCGGCCAGCACGCCTTCAGGGGCGCCTCCGGTACCCAAATAAATGTCGATCCCAGTCTCGCTCGGGTTGGCCGTGTGGATTACGCCGGCAACATCGCCATCGGTTATGAGGCGTACTGCGGCGCCGACTTCACGCAAGCCGGCGATGATTTCTGCATGCCGCGGGCGATCGAGCACACAGGCGGTGATATCCGCCACCTGGACCCCCTTGGCTTCGGCGAGCTGGCTGACATTGTCCTGCACCGGTGCGTCAAGGTCGACGATGCCCTCCGGATAGCCGCCGCCAATCGCGACCTTTTCCATATAACAGTCCGGCGAATGCAGCAGGCTGCCAGCTTCGGCCATCGCGATGACGGCAAGCGCGTTGGGCATGGCCTTTGCGGTCAGCGTGGTGCCTTCGAGTGGATCCAGTGCGACGTCAATCTTCTGACCCTTGCCGGTACCGACCTTTTCTCCGATGTAGAGCATCGGGGCCTCATCGCGCTCACCCTCGCCGATCACCACCTTGCCGTCCATCTCGATCTGGTTGAGGGCCGTTCGCATCGCATCGACTGCGACCTGATCAGCTTGCTTTTCGTCGCCACGCCCACGCAGCCGCGCCGCCGCAATGGCTGCCGCTTCGGTGACGCGAACTATTTCGATGGTGAGCATTCTGTTGAGCATCGCCGGCCCCTCCTTAAAAAGACCTTATCTCTGATTCCCTTTTTATCGCAGGGCATTCTGCACTCAAAGCCGTTCGATCCTGATCATCCGCGGGCGAGAAGCCGCATGACCTTCGCCTTCTATTCGCTTCAGTGCCGTGCGCATAGCACTTTCGAGCGTGTCATGGGTGATGAGGATGAATGGCGCCGTGTCGCGGACACCAGCAACCGTTGGCCCGCGTTGCACAATGCTCTCAATCGAGATGTCACTATCGGAGAAAATTGATGCCACGGCGGCGACCTCGCCAGGCTTGTCATAGAGTTCAAGCGATACGTAGTACCCACCTTCATGGGCGCGCATGCGGGCCCGCTGATAGGGTTTCAGTCTCGAGGCGGGAATACCGAATGCCGGCAGGATAATCCCCCGGGCGATGTCGCATATGTCGGCAACAACACTGGAGGCGGTTGGATGCGCGCCGGCACCGCGCCCCTCAAGCATCAATTCGTCTGCAAAGTCGGCGTTTACGGCAACTGCATTGAACACTCCGTCGACATCGGCGATCGGCGAATTTTTCGGCACGAGTGTCGGGTGAACGCGCTGTTCGATGCCGTCGCTGGTTTCGACTGCAACGCCCAACAGCTTGATCTTGTAGCCGAGATCGCCGGCATTGCGGATGTCGGCCAGCGTGATGTGTTCGATGCCCTCGACATAAATGGACGCATAATCTACCTGGGTGCCAAATGCCAGCGCCGTCAGGCAGGCCACTTTGTGGGCCGCATCGAACCCGCCGATATCAAACTCGGGGTCTGCCTCGGCATAACCCAGCTCCTGGGCCTCTTTGAGAACCTCCGCAAAATCGCGGCCTTCTGCCTCCATCTTGGTGAGGATGTAGTTGCAAGTGCCGTTCAAAATGCCGAAGACCCGTATGACCTGATTGCCGGCAAGGCTTTCGCGCATGGACTTCACAATCGGAATACCGCCCGCGACGGCGGCTTCAAAATTCAGCGCAACACCAGACTGCTCAGCCAGCTTCGCCAAGGCGGTGCCGTGATGGGCCAACAGTGCCTTGTTGGCTGTGACAACGTGCTTTCCAGCGTTGAGAGCGGCTTCGACAGCAGCCTTGGCCGGGCCATCTTCGCCACCAATCAATTCGACAAATACATCAATTTCGTCGCTCTCGGCCAGAGCGACCGGGTCATCGAACCAGGTAAACGCTTTGATGTCATGGCCGCCACGCTTGGCGCTGCGCGACCGGGCACAGACCGCGGTGACCACTATCGGTCGACCACAGCGATCGGCAATTGTCGGTTCATGCCGGATTAGCAGGTCCAGCACACCTGTGCCGACGGTTCCCAGTCCTGCAATGCCGAGCCGCAATTGATTGGTCATAAGATGAATCGCAACATTGGTGATAGGCCGCGCAGTTATGAACTTTCGGGCGCGGCTTTTCAAGAAACTGCAGCCCGACTCATTGACTATTTTTCTTGCGATGATTTGACTTTAGGCCAATTCGGCGTTTAGCCTTTCGGCAATACTGCGGCGCCAAACCAGCCGCAAAACAAGGAAATTGCAGGTATGGCGAATACAAACGACGCCGGACGGGCGCCTTTCAAAATGGCCGATCCCGGTGAGTTGGCTAGCAACATGACCAAGGTCATGGATGCGCTGGCGGCATTGGCTCAGGAAATGGCCGACCGCAACAACGCTGCTGAGGTAAAACCTGGCCGTCTGCAACCTTTTGAAAATGTCTCCAAGACATTCACTGCGCTGAGCCAGGACTATATGAAGAACCCCGAACGGTTCATGCAGACGCAAATGCAACTCTGGCAGTCGCACGCGCAGCTGTGGCACAACGCCTGGGAGCGGTTTTTGGGTAAGGACGTCGAGCCGATAGTAACACCTGACCCTGGCGACCGACGGTTCAAGGATCCCGACTGGCAGGAAAACCAGATCTTCGACTTCTTGCTGCAGTCCTACTTGATCACTGCACGCTGGGCGGAGGATCTGGTGGAGAATGCCGAGGGGATCGATGAGCATACGCGTCACAAGGCGAATTTTTATGTCGAGCAGATTGCCAACGCGTTGTCGCCGAGCAACTTTGCCCTGACCAATCCGGAGGTGTTGCGGCTGACGTTGGAAAGCAGTGGCGCCAACCTGGTTGAAGGCCTTGAAAACCTGGCCGAAGACATCAGGGCCGGCAAAGGCAGCTTGCGCATCAAGCAGACGGACTTCGATGCCTTTGCGGTCGGCGAAAATCTCGCCATGACGCCGGGCAAAGTGGTCTATCAGAACGACCTGATCCAGCTCATCCAATATGCGCCGACGACTGAACAGGTCTATTCGCAACCGCTGTTGATCGTGCCGCCTTGGATCAACAAGTTCTACATCCTCGATCTCAATCCAAAGAAATCATTTATCCGTTGGGCGGTCGAACAGGGGCTTACCGTGTTCGTGATTTCCTGGGTCAATCCAGATGAACGGCTGGCCGGCAAGACCTTTGCCGACTACATGCACGAAGGTATTCTCAGTGCACTGGGTGCGATCAAGAAGGCGACCGGTGAAAAGAAAGTCAATGCCATCGGCTATTGCGTCGGCGGCACGCTCTTGTCGGCAACACTGGGGTATATGGCGGCGCACAAGGATAGCCGCATTACTTCGGCAACGTTTTTCACAACCCAGGTGGATTTCGAAAAGGCCGGCGATCTGCTGGTGTTTATCGATGAGGACCAGGTCGAACACGTCGAAGAAGAGATGGCGGACAAAGGCTATCTGGAAGGCCGCAAGATGGCCGGTGCCTTCAACCTGCTGCGGTCCAATGACCTGATCTGGTCCTATGTTGTCAACAATTACCTGAAAGGCAGGGATCCGCTGCCCTTCGATCTGCTCTACTGGAACGGCGACTCCACCCGAATGCCGGCGGCGACGCATTCCTATTACCTGCGCGAGTGTTACCTCAACAACAATATGAGCCAGGGTAAAATGGTGCTTGATGAGACGCCAATCGATCTCGGCAAGATCAAAGTGCCAGTCTACAATCTGGCGGCCCGTGAGGACCACATCGCTCCTCTGCCCTCGGTGTTCAAGCTTGGTCAGTTCTTTGGTGGCGACACCCGTCTTGTGGTGTCTGGTTCCGGCCATATCGCTGGAGTCGTCAATCCGCCCGAAACCGGCAAATACCAGTATTGGACCAATGATCAGGGCGCCGATACGCTTGATGCCTGGCTCGACGGCGCACAAGAGCACCCTGGCTCCTGGTGGCCGGACTGGATCAAGTGGTTGGCAAAGCATTCTGGCAAGAAGGTTGCAGCCCGCGAGCCGGGAGACGGAAAGCTGAAACCCATCGAGGACGCGCCGGGATCTTATGTACGACGGCGGGCCGATTGAATTTGCAGGATGGCACGACTTGCCCAGTGCTGAAGCGGCAGTGTTTTCTTGCAAGGCGCGGGCGTCTTACGACCGGGCCTGCAATGCCGAAGCAGCGGTCAGCTGTATTCTGTTGGCGGTATACTGCGAGGATGACGCACTGTTCATGCCACGAGGCAAACGGACATGCCGAGCATTTTCGGCGACGAATAGTGCGACACTGAGCCGATCCATGCAAATCTGTGCCAGACGTGACCCATCTTGCCGCAGAACGTTACCGCTCAAGGCTGATGTGAGCCACGCTACACAGCGCCTTCCGCGGAAAAACGGGTCACCCCATCACCGCAACCATAAACGCCGATTGGTCCTACAGTTATGCGTTGCGCTCACCGAGGCGGACGTGGCCGCAGCGCCAGCGGCGCACTTGCCATTTGGGATGGCCGTTCGCCCACTGGGCAATTTCAGGCTGGCCGCGCATCAGGCATTGAAACGGCGTCATGTTTTCCGCCGAATATGTGAGATGAACGTCTTTGCAGACGTCGGGTTGTGCGAACATGCATACGGAAATAATAAGTTCGATCATTGGTCGCCACTCCGATCACTGAATTGGAGTGATCTTAAATTGATTCGGTGAAGATATATTCGAGCGGTAGAAAAAGTTATGAACGTGATAAATTTATCATTTATGGAATACTCAAAGGACAATCGTCCTAAAGGTCTCAATCCGGTATTTTGGCAAGCATGACTGATTTGGTTTGATGTTTTTACCAAAGGTCAACGTTAGAACTCATGGGTTGGATCGACATTGACTTTCAAGCCGATAGACAAAGCAACCGTCATCGCCGAAACGCCGTTGTTCGACAAACCGGAAGCCCAAGCGTTCATGAAACGCTCTAGCGCTTGTGCATCAATGTTCTCCGGCGAGATCTGCGAGGATCGGGCAGTCTGGCCGGTTATCGCCCTTGCAGGCCTCGGCCAGGCTGGCGAGGGTCGAACGCAGCGATTGCAGCTCTGCCAGCTTGCGGTCGATGTCGTCGATGCGGGCCAATGCAAGAGCTTTAACATTGGCGCTGACGCGCTGCTTGTCCTCATAAAGCGACAGCAGCTGGCGGCAGTCGTCGATCGAGAAGCCCAACCCCCGCGCCCGTTGCAGGAAGGCGAGCTTGTGCACGTCGTCCTGCGAGTAGTCACGGTAGCCATTGTCCTGACGTCCGGCCTTCATGATGCCTATATCATCATAATAGCGCACGGTCTTGACAGTCAGACCGGAAGACCTGGCGGCCTCGCGTATGTTCATCGGCTCGACTCCTGTTCCGTTATCCCCCAAATAAGGTATCCTGTCACAGGAAGGTCAAGCCCACAGCAGTAATTTGGCGTCTACGGGAACAGGGAAACCTGTTCAAGGCCGCAGGTTTCCTGGATGCCGAACATCAGGTTGAAGTTCTGCAGGGCCTGGCCAGCTGAGCCCTTGACCAGGTTGTCAAGTGTCGAAATCAGGATAACCCGGCCAGGTATGCGGTCTTCGATGACACCGAGCAGGACATTGTTGGAACCGCGTACGAACTGGGTTGAAGGCAAGACACCGACAGGCGCCATATTGACGAACGGCTCATCGGCATAGCGGCCAGCAAGTGCGGCGACGCAATCCACCACGCCTGTGCCATCAGTGAGCCGTGCATAGGCAGTGATTAGCTCACCGCGGCTCATCGGGATCAGATGCGGGGTAAAATTGACGACTACATTGCGGCCGGCGGCCAGTGACAGTTCCTGATCGATTTCCGGGCCATGACGATGCTTGCCAACCGCATAGGGTGACAGGCCCTCGCCGGCCTCAGAGAACAGTGTATTCTGCTTGAGAGCCCGTCCGGCGCCGGTGACACCGGATTTTGCATCGATGATGAGGTCGCCGGCATCGATCAGGTTGGCCTTGACAAGCGGCAGGAGCAGAATGAGGACCGCGGTTGGATAACAACCCGGACAGGCGACCAACCGGGCGTTGCGGATGTCATCACGATAGTGCTCGGTGAGCCCGTATACGGCCTCGGCCTGCAGTTCCGGACAGGTGTGTTCAACGCCGTACCATCTGGCATAGGTTTCAGCGTCGCGCAGCCGAAAATCGGCCGACATATCGATGACTTTAAGGTGGTCCGGCAGTGCGTTGATGACCTCCTGGCTAGTGGCATGGGGTAGGCCGCAGAATACGGCATCAACCCTGGACCAGTCCGCCTCATCATTGCTGATCAGATCCGGGAGGCCGAGCTGGCCGAGATGCGGAAACACGCCCGCCATAGGTTTGCCGGCTTGGCTGTTGGCGGTCAGATAGACAATCTCGATATGCGGATGGCGTACGGCAAGGCGCACCAGATCCGAGCCCGTGTAGCCGGAAGCGCCAATTACCGCAATTCTGATCCTATTGGCCATTGCCGGAAGGCCTTTCCTGTGCCAGTTGCCAAGAGATTTGCGTCAGAACAATTTCGGACGCGGCGAAACTAGACGAAGTTGGCAGCAAGCGAAAGCACCGATCGCCTTAGCAGTGTTGCGTTCTGGCGGCGACGGCTGACAAGTTGTTCACTAGCCGGATGAAATCCCTGTTACTGTGATGCTGAGGGGTTTGCTGAATCATTGAAAGTCGGAGAGCAATCAACTCACGCTACTGTGCTCCGACGTTATTGGAAAACCTGTACCCGGCACCCTAAGTTCACCCTATTCGGTTGAGAGATCAACCAGCCACTCCGGTGGGTGCCCCCACCCCCTTTCGTCTCCTCAATGTGCTGGTTGAGAGGCCCGGTGTGTCCTCCACCGGGCCTCACTCATTTCAGGTAGGGCCTGTGGCCCTAGAGCGTGTCTTTTTGACTTGGAGCTAATTCACCAACTCAACGTCGGCCCGTGTTCTTCCACGAACGACATGATCGAAGTACGCCGTGTGCGTCACGCTGCCGACCTTGGCGTTTCGCCCCAGATGCGAGCGATAGAGGCCAAACTTGAAGTAGACTTTCTCTGCCGTCATGGTTGGACCGAGATAATCAGCCCGCTTCTGTCCGCCTACCCAGATGCGCACAAAACCATCCGCTTGGCGCGACCAGCGGGCCTGCATGACAATGTCGTGCCAGCGCCCGCGCAGATCAGATGCATCGATCAACCGAGACAGCCTGATGGTTCGGTCGGCATCATGAATGTCGAGCCAGAGTCCGCCCTTGTGATTCTGAAACATGATGACCGGTTTGGCACCTTCCTGATGGAACTGGGCGAAGGATAGTTTGGCCGGCCAGACGTTTTGGTGTGTCTCAGGTACGTAAAGTGAAAAGGCATGCCACCAGGTCTCACCATGCCGCTGATAGCCGGCCTGTTTCATTTCGGTGCGTTGGCGATCATTTTCGCAATCATCCCAGCCGTGTTTGCCGCGGCTGCAATCGCCCGGACGCACTTCAAAACGCAAGGATGAGCCGCCGGAGCGTACCGGCAAAGGTGGATGTGCCGTGCCGACGCCGTGTAATGGCGCATTGATTGGCAGTGAGCGCACGAAGCGCCAACCGGATACATCATCGCCCTCAGGCGAAAATCCGCAAAGTGCAGAAGCGCAAATTATGATCATTAACCAACGCATCACGCAGTCTACCACGCAGCGGGTTAACGGCTCTTGTCCAGCGCCAGAAAGTCGGTCGCCCATTCATTGTAATTGACCTGACCGCGATACCAGCGTGAGGTGTCTTCAAGGCCAGCATTGAACTCCCAGGAAGGCGGTGTGCCCAGGGCGTGGGTTTTGCGGATTAGCAGGCGGCGTTGCTGGCTCTTGACGATATCCTTGGCGAGCGCGTCAGAATCCCAAAGGCTGGATGCCTCCCTGGCAAATTCCTCAACCACGCCGGCGTGATCGGCGTCAGTGGCCAAGTTGCGCAATTCGTCCGGGTCAGTGGCAAGATCGAACAGCATGTCAGGGTCTCCAGTACTGGTGATGAACTTAAAGCGGCCGCGGCGGATCATGAACACCGGCGCCAGAATGCCTTCGCACAAGAGTTCGGCATAGACCGGTCGTTCCGGCGCGGCTTGCCGTATGCCGATCAGGGACAATAGATCGATGCCATCGAGGGGCTCGGCGGCGCCCTCCCAATGCCTATCGGCAGCAAGATTTGCCAACGTCGGCAGCAGGTCGACGAGAGAGCAGAATTCTTTCACCCTGCACGGCTCAAATTGGTATGGCGCGTGGATGATCAACGGCACGCGCAGCGCCTGTTCAAAAAACGTCTTCTTCAACCACAGGCCACGCTCGCCGAGCATCTCGCCATGGTCGGAGCAGAACAGAATCACCGTGTTATCCGCTTGCCCACTTTCGCGTAGTGCCTCCAGCAATAGGCCGATCTGATCATCGATGTAGCTCACCGAACCAAAATAGGCCCGCCGGGCACGCATGATCTCGGCATCGGTAATGCCAGCGTCAACCAGGCCGTGCTGGTTCAATACGCGCAGGCTGTGTGAGTCGTTGTCAGCTTTGGCAATCATGCCTACGCGAGGCGACGGCAAGGCGCGATCTTCGTACAGATCCCAGTATTTGCGGGTGCACAGATACGGGTCATGCGGATGGGTGTAGGAAACCTGCAGGAAGAACGGCCGGTCATCGGCGCTGCAGGCAACATCATAGATCTCGCGCACCGCCTTGTGGGTGACTTCTTCGTCATAGTCGATCTGAATGCTGCGCGCGCACACGCCAGATTTGGTGACGATACGCGCGTCAGACGCGCCTGCAAATCCATCGGCGCTCCAGTCGCTGGTCCATTCGAAATCAGCCGGGTAGATATCGCTGGTCAGGCGTTTCTCAAAGCCGTGCAGCTGGTCGGGGCCGACAAAGTGCATCTTGCCGGACAAACAGGTCTGATAGCCCAGCGCACGCAGATAATGGGCATATGTCGGAATCGAGGATGGAAACTCGGCGGCATTGTCATAGGCGCCGATCTTCGAGGCCAGAAGACCCGAGGCCATCGAAAACCGCGATGGCGCACAGAGCGGGAAATTGCAGTAGGCGGTATCGAAAACCACACCAGTCTCTGCCAACCTGTCCAGGTTCGGTGTGTGGCAGACACCACCGCCATAGGCTTTCAACACATTGGCGGCAAGTTGATCGGTCTGGATGAACAGGATGTTCGGTTGTTGCTGTGGCATGTTTGCCTCCTCAAACCGCGAAGCCTGCTGATTGTAGGAGCATGTTTCCGACGGGCCAAAACTCTCGACTGGCCACGCCGCGCATCATTCACGCATAAACATCAAATCATGCAGCTCTCAATGGAACACCAAATCCCAAATTAAAGATCCGCTGTTTGCGCAGTTATCTTATGACGTGCACCGAACAGGGCGCGTGGCGCACGACCTTGGCGGCGACCGATCCGAGGAGATAGTCGGCGAACTCGGGTTGGTGTGAGGCGATGACGATCAGATCAATTCCTGCTTCTTCAACCGTGTCCAGAATGTTGTGATAGGGGCGACCAGTGCCGGTGAGCGTCTGGGCATCTTCGGGCGCACCATTCTCGCTGGCCACCTGCCGCAATTGCGCCTCCACAGCTGCTTTGGCCTTGGCCGCCGAGCCCGCCGGCAGTTCCGCTGAAACAATCGCCGGTATCTCAGGCGTTACGTAGAGCAGTGTCATTTTGGCGTTCTTGCCGGAAAGAGCCTTGGCCGCGGCGATCATCGGCGCAACAACTTCCTTATGCGCCAGGTCAACTGGAACGAGAATATTTTGATACATGAGCCCCTCCTTTGGTTTGCTGCACCTACAACATGGACACTGCCAATATAGCCGGTTTTGATCGAGGTCAAAGCTCCATTAAGGCCACGCTTGAAGTGTTGGTTCACGAACGGAATGGACGTACCCGGTCGGCGAAAGTCTTCACACCTTACTAACTGAGCGATTATCGTGACCTGTGAGCGACTTTTTGCCAACAGCGGGGTCCTTAGAACGCACAGGTTTCAATGAATGCAGGATTTGGATACCTTTGCAGTCGCTCAACCACTTGCGGCAACACTCATCCAGGGAAGGCATGAAAATTGGTCGCCATTCCATTCGCTCTTTATGACGCCTTTTCAGATATGGCCTTCGGGGGTAGCCAGGCGGGTGTGGTTGGCGATGCGACATCATTTGATGACGAAATTTGCCAATGCATCGCGAAGGAAATTGGCGCGCCGGCGACGGCGTTCGTCTTGGCCAGTGGTGCGAATTCTGTCAGTGCGCGGTTTTTCTCGACGGTGATGGAGTTGCCCATGTGCGGGCATGGCACAGTCTGTCTGATGACGCGGTTGATCGAACAGGGTTTGCTCGACTGGAGTGACGGCGAGCGGATCGTTGTACAGCTGTCTTTGCCATCGGGTAACGCGGAGGTCCAAATCGAGCGCCGGCCCGACGGCCGCCCAATGGTGATGCTCGATATCAGGCCGCCTTCCTTTGCCATCGAAGCAATCGATCTGGAGCGGTTGGCCGGGCTGCTCGGCCTAAGCTGCGATGATTACGATCCGGCGAAGCCGGTAGAAACCGCGCGCGGCGACTTCGTTCATCTGATTGTGCCGATAAGGGACCTGGCTGCCATGCAGAGGTTGGAACCCGATTTTCCTGGCCTTATTTCGTTCTCCCGTGACCACGACGTTGAGACTGTCGCAACTTTTTGCACTGAGGTCGAGTTGCCTGGCAATTCGCTGCATGTACGCGACTTCTGCCCTGCCGTGGGCGTGTGGGAATCGTCGTCTGCTGGCACCACCAATGGCGCGCTCGCGAGTTATCTGATCCGGCACGACATCGTGCAGTCTAACGGCGATGGACAGATCGTTTTGACGGCCGAACAAGGCCATGAGATCAACCGGCCCAGTATCATTCGGTCCATTGTCCGAATGCGCGATGGCGCGATTGACCGCCTGCAAATTGGTGGTGTTGCAACGAAATTCATCGAAGGCCAGTTGCATCTCCCGGATGCGGAGATGTGAGTCGACAGAACAGCGGTTGAAGGGGATGTCATGAAAGCGATGCGTCTTGAGGACGACTGGGGCGTTGAAAACATACGGGCCGTAGACCTAGCAGAACCAGAACCCGGACCGGACGAGGTTGTCATCCGTATCGAAGCGGTTTCGATAAACCCGCGTGACCTCGTTTTGATGCAGGGTGGATATGGCCGCATGGGCGGTACACCACCTATAGTTCCGCTTTGCGACGGTGCGGGGCGGATTGCTGCAACTGGTGCGAATGTATCGAGCGTCGCCGTGGGGGACCTCGTGTGCCCGACCTTCAGCCGGACCTGGCTGCACGGCACAGCGGGTGCGACCACATCTTTCGGTGCGCATGGTGGGCCGCTTGACGGCACCATGCAGGAGTTGATGCTCGTGCCGGCCGACGCGGTGGTCAAGGCGCCAGCTCACATGCGGGCGACTGAGGCAGCCACCCTGCCCTGCGCTGCGGTCACCGCATGGAATGCGATCGTCGAACAAGGGGCTATCAAAGCCGGTCAGACCGTTGTTCTGCAAGGCACTGGCGCTGTGTCACTGTTCGCGCTGCAGATCGCCAAGATGCACGGCGCCAGTACGATATTGACTTCGTCGAGCGATCAAAAACTGGAGCGTGCCAAGGGACTCGGCGCCGACCATCTGATTAACTATCGTGAGGTGCCGGATTGGCACAAAATCGTGCGCGATATCACCAGCGGCGTGGGCGCACACCATATCATTGATGTCGGCGGCGGCGGCACGCTCGATAAATCTGCTGCCGCGGTGTGCGCAAGCGGCACGATCAGCCTGATCGGCGTGCTGGGGGGCGCAGTCAGCGAACTTCAGCTCGGCAAGATAGTGACACGAAATGTCCGCCTACAAGGCGTGACCGTCGGCAGCCGCGAGATGTTCGAGAACATGGCGGCGGCCATGGCGCTGCACGGTACCCAGCCAGCCATCGACGACGAGGGGTTTGATTTTGAAGACTTGCCGGCGGCGCTGGCCCGGCTTCCGAAAGGCGCGCATTTCGGCAAAATCGTATGCGAGTTCTGATCAGGCTAAAAGTTGCACGGTCTGACCAGGGTTTGTTGAGGTTCAGGCCGCGTTGACCCGCCGGAAGCCGTTCCACAAGGCAAAGGCGGTGCCCGACATCAAAACGTCGACGTAACGCAGCTTTTGATAACCGCCGTTCAGCGATACACGCGGCAGTGCTGTCAAATGGTTTTTGTGATCGGCGAAGATCATGCCTTTGCGGGTGGTAACCGCTGCATCAAAGCCGGCCTTGCGGATCAGTTCGAAATCACGCGGACCGGCAGCGACTTCATCGCCATATGGATAGGCAAAGAGGTTCACCCGGACACCGACCTCCTGTTCGATGCGATCGCGCGAGGAAACGGCTTCCTCAATAACTTCCTCAGCGCTCAACCGGGCTACGGCATAATGGTTGACGGTGTGTGCGCCAATGCTACACAGCGGATCGGCTGCAATCTCGCGGACTTCGTCCCACGTCATCGCTTGGGCACGGCACAAGGCGTCGATGTTTACGCCATGGCTCCAGCATACCGTTCTGATCCAGGCCCGCTGCTGTTGCTCGGGCAGCTGGCGCACCGGCCAGTATAGCTTGTCAAACGCTGCCGATTTCTGTGAGTCCGAGAGCGTCTCCAACTCCATCTGCAGGGGTGCCACATCGAGCGAAAGATGCGGCGTACCGGCAATGACGGCTTCAAGACCGCGCCACCATAACTCGCAGGTTCCATCGGTAATCGCCGGACTGATGAAAATCGTGAAAGGGCAATCGTGCTTTTTGAATACCGGCCAAGCGTGCTCGAGGTTGTCGCGATAACCGTCGTCCATCGTAAAGACGGCAAAGGGGCGACCGCTCGTATCCCCCTCGCATAAAAGCGTTACCGCCTCATTCAGCGAAATGAGTTGGTAGCCATTGTCTTTAGCATGCTGAATAACATCATCGAGAAATTCCGGAGTGACCTCGAGACCAGCATTCGGGGCGAATCCGTTGCTCAGACCGCCGCCGGGCCGAACATGATGAAGCATGAAAATCGCGCCAATGCCGCGGCATGGACCGGCAAGGGCGCGCGAAACGCCCGTGTAGAAGAGGAGATCAAGACTGGTTTTCAAAAGTGCTGACTTGTTCATTCACCACCTACCTGGCGAGGCGCCTGGCTGGCATAGGAATTGCAACTATCAGCGAAACTAGCACCGAAACATTTACGTTCACTTGATACGGTGGATGTCTACAAAGGCTTTGTTGTGAAGACGGATGTGGGACCTGGACGACATTTCAATTGACGTGCACACGGACTTCGCGCCGATACGTGATGGGTGGCTCGCTCTTCAATCAGACGGCATTAGCACGCTTTATCAGACCTATGAGTGGTGCAGCACATGGTTTGATGCCATTGGCAAGACAAGTGGCATCGAGCCGCAGATTGTGACGGGCCGCGATGGAAACGGTCGGCTGGTCTTTATCCTGCCGTTTTGCATCAACCAGCATGGCGGCTACCGGGTCATCGAATGGATGGCGCCCGCTATCGCTACCTATGGCTTCGGCGTCTATGACCAAAGCTTCATAAGCGAACGGGACGCGTTGATTCCATACTGGCCGCGTATCGTGTCGGAGCTGGCAAGCTGTGATGCAATCTGGTTGAGACACCTGCCCGTACAATGGCGGGGCGTGCCGCATCCGCTTGGTCGAATTTTCACGACACAATCCGCCAATCAGACACATCAGATCACCCTGCGGCCGGATTACGACGAACTCTATGTCAAGAAAAGATCGCCCGATTCACGCCGCAAGGCTAAAAAGCGTGATGAACGCCTGCTCGCTGCGGGAAAGGTAACATTCGGATCGCCCCAGACCCGAGACGCGGGCGACACACTGATCGACCAGACGATTGCGCAACACACCGAGCACCTGGCGGCCCGAGGCGTGCACAAAGTGCTAGAGGACGGCGCGGCGCGTTTTTTGAAGCAAATGTCAAAATGCGATCAAGGCAGCGCGGTGTCCATCCTGCCGCAGTATCTGCTGGTCGATGATGAACTGGTGGCAGCAAAAATCGGATTTGTCTATGACGGGGTCTATTGGGCGATGATTTCGTCGCTCGGCGGACAAAAGGCGCTGAAGAAGTTCTCACCCGGCGATTTTGCTTTGCGGGAAATCATCCAGGCCTGTTGCGACAACGGGCTTGAGTTGTTTGATTTCGCGACCGGCGATTCCACATACAAGCAACACTGGTGCGACAGCTCAGTCGCATTGCACGAGATCATCAGTGCCCGCACGGCCCGGGGTATGTTGTGGGTTGCGGCTAAGCGTGCCGCGATCGACACCAAACGCGTCATCAAGAACTCACCATACCTATGGACGAAACTCAGCCGCCTTCGTCAGGTCGCCTTGGGCGGCAAGAGCTAGAGCAGGACCGTTTCAGATGAAATCACCCGAAACGTGTATCGTCGCCTATCTTATTGAATTCGTTTAGTTTTTCTTGCTTTATGATGTTTTCATCAAGCAGACTGATCTAGGCGGTGGCCGCCACACGGCAAGCTCGTCTTGTAGCAGCGTTTGACACCTCAACAAACTCTGCCGCCTTCAGGCCGGCTCTGGTGAGCGCGCCACACAAGGATTCCGCTTCTGCGCTGTGGGCGGCTGATGCCAGCACGACTGCCCCATGGCAGGCGGTGACACCGGCATGGTCTTTGACGGCGGGGAATCTGGTGACACCGTTGTTTAACAGCACAATTTCGTAGGCGTGATCGAGGGCCTCTAGGACCAGATCGATTTTATTGCTGCCGGGCATTCGGCGCGACAGGCCACTTCGCAGAAAATGTACGGAACTGATCTGATCCCGGATTATGACATCAGAGAATGTCGCCTTGCCATCGAGCAGCTCTGCCAGTCCGACATTCGGTTCAAGCGGGGCGACCTTGTCGATGCAATTGGCTTCTTCGTCCGCCTCGACGACGACAACGCGGATTCCCTGGGCGACCAGACAACGCGCCAATCCAACCGTCGCTGTGGCGCAATCCAGTCCGGCGTCAGGAAGCGCCACCATGGCAAAACGACTGATGCCCTGGCTCTTGCATTGATTTGTTACCCAGGACGATAGCGTGCGTATGGTTCCCGCATAGGCAGAGCCGGGATCGAATAATGCCGCTCGGGCACTCGAGCACGCCGTATTGAGATCCGGCGATCTCGGAATTTGGCACAACCAGGACACGGATTTTGGAGAATCCGGTGCGAATGCCGTCTGCGCGTTTTCCGAAGCCGCTGGCGCGGGAAAATTTGTTTCTATGCTGTCGACGAGTGGAGGCCTTTGCGCCGTCTCCATGCGGCCGGCCGCGGCCATGACTTCAAGAACAAAGGCAAGGCCCAAACCCAATACCAGGCCACCGATGCCGGCCAATGCAACAATCGGACCCTTTTTTGGAAAGTAAGGTGCAGACGGTACTGAGGCCGTTGCGATGATACGGGCCAACCCGGGTTGTGATTCCGGTTTCACGCGAGCTGCCGCGTCGCTCGAACGGGCGAGGAAACTTTCAAGCAACAGACGATTGGCCTTGGCCTCGCGCTCAAGGGCGCGCAGCTTGACCTCATCAACGCCGCGGGATGTGGCCTTTTGTTTCAGTTCGTTCAAGCTGGCGCGCAGCGAAGCTTCCCGGCTGGCGGCAATCTTTGCCTGCTGTTCCAGGCCGTCAACAATCTTGAGTGCTTCAGACCGGACTTGCCTATCGAGGTCAGTGAGTTCCTGTTTGACCGCCTTGATGCGCGGATGATTGTTGAGATAGATGGTCGACAGTTCGGCAAGGTTCCTGCGCACACGGATCTGTTGTTCGCGCAGTCTTTGCACCAGAACCGAATTGAGCACATCGGTTGCACCATCGACAGAGCCGGTCTTAGCTAACAGCTCGCGAATGGAACTGGCGCGCGCGCGGGCTTCAGCCTTGGCGGCTGATGCGAGGATGATCTGGGAATTGAGTTCGGAGAGCTCTTGGCTGTTCAATGTATTGGTGGGTCCGCGCAACAACCCGGCTTCGGCACGGAATTTCTCAACGGCAACCTCGGAGTCGACAACCTTTTGCCGCAGCGTGTCGACCTGTTGAGAGAGCCAGTCCTGCGCCCGGTCAGTAGTTGCCGACTGGGCAGTGCGGGTGGCCTCGACATATTTTTCGGCCAATTTGTTCGCTACGGCTGCCGCAGTCTCCGGGCGGGAGTCGGTATAGCGCATGACAATCACTTTTGACCGCTTCACCGGATAGACCGAGATGTTGCTGTTGTACTTGGCTAAGGCGCGCTGATCCGGCTTCATTGCGGCCGGGTTGTCCTTGAACCCAGTGGCAATCATGAGCCTGGCCAGAAGGCCGGGCGGCCGCAATTTTGTGAAGCGGGTCTGCATTTCTTCACTGAGGCTCGAAATAACCTGGCGAGCGAGACCGGGCGATTTTGCGATCTCGACCTGACTCAGCACATCGCGTTCGTCAATCCGGCTGTCCTGCCGATCCGGCTCATGAGCCTTAGTAAAGGGCGTTTCGAGGTTTTCGACCAGCACTTTGGCCGTGGCGCTGTATCTTGGCTTGGCAGCGGCCAGATAAGCAAAGGCAAGGCCAACAGCGACCAATACAATGATCAACACCATCGACTTGCGCTTGCAGACGCCTGCAAGCACATCGCCCACATCTATTGCCATCGAGGATGTGTTCAACCCTGGGTCCTGCTGCATGCTTTGGCCTGTTTCGCACGTTGTTCTGCACTGCAGTGGATCTCCACCGCCGTCGGCCCAAAGATGAAGCATCTATGGTAACCAATCGATTAACGATGCACGGAGTAGGCCGGTATATTGGGACCAGATTGCTTCGTTTAAGTCATTGCTAACCAAACTGGTTTACGATTGCGATCCGTTAGAGTTTGCAGAATCAGGATTGGAACGACCGTGAGTATTCGTAATGTGTTGGTAGTTGTTCTGGCCACCGCACTAGGCGCCTGTTCAACCACCTGGGATGACCTTATGCCATCGTCGCAACCAGCCGGAACCGGACTGACGGCAACCGGCAAGGAGGTTAATGACCTTACGACATCAAGCGTGGCCATATCACCGGCTGTTAACGATTCGGGAACAGTGGCCCCGTTCGGTGCCAGCGGACATAAGACGGCGTACGAATTCATGAACGGCTACCGGGTCGGTGCTGGTGACCGACTCAACGTGAGGGTTCTCGATCAACGCGAACTGACCGGGCAATATCTGGTCGACGGCGCCGGCAACATCTCGATGCCCCTGATCCACACGGTGCGCGTTGCGGGTTTGACGGCGCCGCAAATCGAACGTCTGATTGTTGGCCGACTAAAAAACGGCTATTTGCGTTCGCCGTCAGTGTCGGTGCAGGTCACCGACCTCAGGCCATTCTTCATTCTCGGTGAGGTGACGCGGGCGGGATCCTTCCCTTATCAGGCCGGCATGACGGTGCAGAACGCCATCGCCTTGGCTGGTGGCTACTCGCCCCGTGCCAATCAGGATAAAGTGCTACTGACCCGCAAGTCGATCGAAGGGACAACGACACATCGCGTGCCCGTGACCACGCATATCTATCCTGGTGATATCGTATTTGTCCGCGAGCGCTGGTTCTAGGACCCTGTCCGGGTCAACGCGCCGACTGCATCGGGGAAGAAGGCCTTGCGAATACTCCATATCTTCCGTGCACCGGTCGGCGGCCTGTTCCGACATGTCCGCGACCTGGCGAAGATGCAGTCGCAACTTGGCCATAAGGTGGGTCTTATCTGCGACAGCAGTGGTGGCGGCAGCGCGGCTTACCAACTTCTCGCCGAATTGGCGCCGAGCTGTTCACTGGGTGTCGAGCGCATGCCCATGCCGCGCCTGCCGGGAACAGGTGACCTGAAACCGCTTGGTCAAATCGGCGCGCTCACTGTGTCGCGGCAGCCGGATATAGTGCATGGTCATGGTGCAAAGGGAGGGCTTTTTGCGCGGCTTGCCGCCCGAGATACCGCCGCCAAAGCCGTTTACACACCGCATGGCGGCGCCCTGCACTACTCCTGGGCGACGCCGCAGGGTGCAGTCTTTCTGACCGCAGAGAAGTTATTGCTGCGCTACACGTCCGGACTGGTGTTTGTATGCTCGTATGAGCGCGACGCGTTTGACCACATGATCGGTCTGCGCAACACGCCGCGAACGGTTGTTCGCAACGGTTTGTGGCCTAATGAATTCGAGCCGATATCACCAACCGGCAATGCCACCGATCTGTTGTTTGTAGGCGAACTGAGAAAACTGAAGGGCGCGGACGTTCTGATCAAGGCCATTGCCGAACTCAACAAAATACGCTCGGTGAGTGCAACGATCGTCGGCGACGGCCCGGATCGCGCAGTCCTTGAGAAATTAGTGTCGGATCGCGGCTTGACGAAGCTGGTGCGCTTTGCCGGCGTACTGGGTGCGCGCGAGGCGTTCGGGCTCGGCCGCGTCATGATTATTCCATCACGCGCAGAGTCATTTCCCTATGTCGTCCTAGAAGCCGTCGCCGCCGAGCTGCCGATCGTTGCATCCAATGTTGGGGGGATTCCAGAAATACTTTCAAAGCAAGCCCTTGTTGTGCCGGATAATGTCGCGGCGCTCCGTCAGGCCATCGAACACGCCCTCGACAATCCCGATGAAATGGCGGAGGTCGCCAAAGCCACCGCACGATCAGTCCTGAAAAACCTCGATGTGGCAACCATGGCGCAGGCTATCGGTACCTTTTACAGCGAACTTAAATCAGATAATCTAACTTTAAAACAATGATTTATAATGATTTTTTAAATCAAATTCGAGATTCAGGGAAAGTTCGGCGCAGTCCTTGCTTTGCTCAAGGTAGAAGATGTCACTGTTTCAATGTGAAGCACATTAACCATGCAGAATCGCGCAAACTTCCGTCACAGTTTCATTCCCGCCCATCCAGCGGCGGATGTGGACGAATTCGATCCCATGGCAAAACACCGGCGATTGAAGCAGATTGAACTTCAGCTGCAAGATCAGGCACAAAGAATATCGCCGTTGGTTGTTTCCGGCATCATGCGGGCGATGGAATTCGCGACATTTGTCGCGACGGCGGCCACCGCTCATGTGCTTTATGTCGCCGACTATACTGTTGACCTGCTTGCGGCCTACGCGGCGTTGACAATCGGGGCTGGACTGGGACTAACGATTATTCTGAAGGCGGCGGGGCTGTACACCTCCGAAGCGTTACTGGGTGGTGTTAGGACACTGCCAAAACTGAGCTTTGCCCTGTTAGTCCTGTTCAGTGCGATCTTCGCCTTTGTGTTCTTTTCAAAGATTGGCGACGTCTATTCTCGTGTCTGGCTTGGCTCTTGGATGCTGGCTAGTTTCGGCACCTTCTGGTTGTCACGGCTCGCCATTGCCATGGTTGTTCGGCGCTGGAACGCGAATGGCCGACTTAACCGACGGGCGGTGATCGTGGGTGGCGGAGCCGCGGCCGAAGACCTCATTGCTGCGCTTGAAGCATCCGCAGACAGCAGCATTTCGATTGTCGGCATATTCGATGATCGAGGCGATGATCGCTCACCAAGTTTTGTCGCCGGTTACCCAAAGCTCGGTACCGTTGCGCAACTGGAGGAATTTGCGCGTAAGGCCCCTATCGATCTATTGATATTTACCTTGCCGCTGAAGGCAGAAGACAGGCTGCTGGCACTGGCCAAGAAACTCTGGATCCTGCCGGTCGACATACGACTGAGCGCCCATGCACAACAATTGCGCTACCGGCCACGGGCCTATTCCTATATTGGCAACGTTCCCTTTCTAGACGTCTTCGACCGACCGCTGGCCGATTGGGACCAGTTCGCCAAGTCCGTCGAGGACAAATTGATTGCGGCGATCACGCTGATTGTCGCCGCACCTTTGATGCTGCTGATCGCAATTGCCGTCAAACTGGAAAGCCGCGGACCGGTGCTATTCCGGCAAAAGCGCTATGGCTTCAACAATGAACTGATCGAAGTCTTCAAGTTTCGCTCGATGTATGTCGAGGGATGCGATGCGCACGCTGCAAGGCTGGTAACCAAAGACGACCCGCGCGTGACGCGCATCGGCCGCATCATACGCAAGACCAGCCTGGATGAATTGCCGCAGCTTTTCAACGTCATAAGAGGTGAACTGTCACTGGTCGGTCCGCGGCCGCATGCGACGCAGGCCAAGGCGGACAACGCGCTCTACGATGACGTGGTAGAAAGTTATTTCGCGCGCCATCGCATCAAACCGGGTATGACCGGCTGGGCCCAGATCAACGGATGGCGCGGTGAGACCGACACGTATGAGAAAATACGGCGCCGGGTGGAATACGACCTTTACTACATAGAGAACTGGTCGCTGTTTCTTGATCTCTACATTCTGCTGCGGACACCGTTCGCACTGATGGATACGGAACAAGCCTATTGAGCTCAACTCACTATAACAGCCCTATCGAGGCCGGCCAGCGATATGCGCTGCCCCTGGAAATGCTACAAGGCATCTTCATTTGGCTGCTCGTCGCCGTCAGTTGGGTGGTGGCGATCGAGCCTGCTCCGTATGAATTCGTGTTTCTCGTCACCCTCGCCTTGTTCGTGCCTTGCGGTCTGCGCGTAAGCAGGCAGATGGCTCCGCTGATTGTATTCCTGTTGCTCTACAACATTGGCGGGCTGTTCGCCTTGCTACCACATCTTGACTCATCCAAAGCCGCGCGGTTCATCACGATCTCGTGGTACATGGCGGCAACCGGTGTGTTTTTCGCTTTTGCCAGTGCCAATGCTCCCCTCAGGATTATTCCGATAATTCGCAATGCCTACATTGTGGCAGCAATCGCTGCTTCCATGTGCGGATTGATTGGCTATTTCGATATTGCCGGCATGGCTGAGTTGTGGGCGCCGATCAGCCGGGCCCAGGGCACCTTCAAGGATCCGAATGTATTCGGCACTTACTTGATCTTACCCGCTGTGTTCCTGGTGCACGGTCTGGCTACCGGCACTCAGCGCTGGCGTGTCCTGGCGGTCATTGCAGTGGTGATCATCCTGGCCGGCAATTTCTTGGCCTTCTCGCGAGGGGCATGGCTCGCAATGTTCGCGTCTATCACCCTGAGTGTTGGCTTGACATTCATGATCACGCCGTCGATGGCGGTGCGCAGCCGGATCATGATTTATGCAGTCAGCGGCATCATTGTGACGGTCAGTTTGATCGCATTTGCGCTTGGTTTCGATGAAATTCGTGAAATGTTTGGTGAACGCGCCAAACTGATCCAGTCCTATGACGGCGGAGAGACCGGCCGCTTTGCACGTCAGTTGAACAGTATTCCTTTGTTGTTCCAATCACCGAATGGCTTGGGACCGTTTGTTTTCGGCAAGATTTTCGGCGAGGATCCGCATAACGTCTACCTCAATGCGTTCTTTTCGTACGGCTGGCTTGGCGGCCTTAGCTATTTGCTGTTAATTGCGGCAACGATCGCGGCCGGGTTGCGTAGCGTGTTCACACGAACCCCGTGGCAGCCCCATGCAGTGGTGATCTTCTCCGTCTTGACCATCACAATCCTGCAAGGGGTGCAAATCGACACCGATCACTGGCGACACTTCTATCTCGAGCTCGGGCTGATGTGGGGGTTGTATGCGGCGACTGAAAATTGGTTACGCAGCAACCCCAAAAAACCGGCGACTGTCTAGAAAATTGGTCGGAGCGACTGGATTCGAACCAGCGACCCCCACTCCCCCAGAGTGGTGCGCTACCGGGCTGCGCTACGCTCCGACAACTCTGCTATAGCGCGTGCCGCGGCCATTTGAAAGACACAAACAGCGGGCCGACTATCACATCATAGGTGCCCGGTTACTGTTTTTGCGCCGAGCCGAGGATCTGTTTCGCCACACCAAGTTCGTTAAGCGCCTGACGCAATTGCTCCATATGATCGGCGCTGAGTTGCTTGGTCGGCTGCGGCGCGGTCGGCTCTTCGGCACGAACGATCTTTGCCGGCGCTTTAGGCTTGGCCGGCGCATCTTTGTCGGATTGCTTGTCCGGCTCGATCTCGCCGCGGCCAATGGCGGCGACGTGCGGCATGCCGGCTTCACGCAAAATACGCTGCACGCCGCGGATTGTGTAGCCCTGGCCATAGAGTAATGTCCTTATGCCTTTGAGAAGATCGACATCGCTCGGCCGGTAATAGCGTCGGCCACCGCCACGCTTCATTGGCTTGATTTGATTGAAACGGGTTTCCCAAAAACGCAGGACATGCTGAGGCACGTCCAGTTCTTCGGCGACTTCGCTAATCGTGCGAAACGCTTCTGGCGCCTTATCCATCCGTCTGCCGTCTCCATTGCGCACAGGGCCGGTTCAGCCCTACACGCGGTCAATCATCTTTGCCGTGTTCGACATGACCATTGATATGCTGTTTCATGACCTGACTGGGCCGGAAAACCAGCACCCGACGTGGGGTGATGGGCACTTCTTCGCCGGTCTTTGGATTGCGGCCAATACGACCTGTTTTGTGCCGCACCATGAATGTGCCGAATGAAGACAGCTTGACCTGGTCGCCGCGCACCAGCGTTTCGACCATTTCGTCGAGCACCGCTTTGACCAATTCTGCGGATTCGGTACGCGACAGCCCCACTTGTCGATGAACGGCCTCGCTCAGATCTGCACGTGTAAGGGTTCTCCCCGCCATGGTTTCCCCAATTCCAGAGCTTATCTGTCCAGGCTACTTTTTTTCGGGCCTTTAGGTCAATAGCCGATCGTATAATTACTGTAATCTCAGTGCTTTAGAATCTTCCGATTGAACGATCAGTCAAGTGAAACCTTGCTGATTACCAGCGCAATAGCACGGCGCCCCAGGTAAATCCGCCGCCCATCGCTTCCAACAGAACAAGATCGCCCTTTCTCAAACGATGCTGCTCGATTGCTACGCCCAGCGCCAGCGGAACCGACGCCGCGGACGTGTTGCCGTGCTCACCGACCGTGATGACGACTTTTTCAAGATCTAGGCCGATTTTCCGAGCGGTGCCTTCCAGGATACGAACATTCGCCTGGTGCGGCACAAAAAGATCAACATCGGTTGGTTTGACCCCTGCTTCATCCAGTGTTTCCTGCATGACACTGGCAATGTTGTTGACGGCATGTTTGAAGACCTCACGTCCTTCCATGCGCAAGTGGCCAACGGTCTTGGTAGTCGAGGGTCCACCATCGACATAGAGCTTGTCCTTGTAGCGCCCGTCAGAGCGCAACCGGCAGACGTGAATGCCACGGTTGTCATCGTTTGCCTCGTCGACTTCGGTGCCGCACAGCACCAACGCGCCTGCCCCGTCGCCGAACAACACGCAGGTCGTACGATCCTTCCAGTCCAGGATGCGGGAGAATGTTTCGGCGCCGATGACCAGCACGTTGTTGGCCTGGCCGGAAACGATAAACGAGTTTGCGGTTGTCATGGCATAAATAAACCCCGAACAGACCGCCTGTACATCAAATGCGGCGCCATGGGTTATGCCGAGAGCCTCCTGGACGGCCGTTGCCGTGGCCGGGAACGTGTTGTCCGGTGTCGAGGTTGCCAGAATAATCAGATCGATTTCCCGGGCCTCCATGCCGGCGTCTGCTAACGCAGCTTTGGCAGAGTTTATCGCCAGGTGCGATGTGAACTCTCCATCAGCCGCAATGTGCCGTTTCTTGATTCCGGTTCGCTCGACAATCCACTCGTCCGTCGTGTCAACCATTGCCGCCAGTTCAGCGTTCGTAACGGCTCGTTTTGGCAGATATATGCCAAGTCCTTCGACTACAGCGCGTCGCATGTTCAGCGATCTTCCCCTCAACTCGCAGCCGCTGTCTTCGGCTGCTCAATCGCCTCGTTTAGTTCCATCAAATTCTGCTTGGAAGCAAGATCGGCCGCAATCTTTTGCACTAGTTCGTTGCTCGCCATTTCAACGGCAATGTCCATGGCGCTGGCAAAACCAACAGGATCGGTACCGCCATGACTCTTTACGACAATTCCGTTCAGGCCCAGAAAAACACCGCCATTGGCGTTGCGTGGATCCATCTTCTCCTTTAGCGAGGCAAACGCGCCCCTGGCGAGCAGATAGCCGATTTTCGACAGCAAAGACCGCCCCATTTCAGCCTTGAGATATGACGCCAGCTGACGGGCAGTGCCCTCGGCGGTTTTTAGAGCAATATTGCCGGTGAACCCTTCAGTCACCACGACATCCACGGTACCTTTGCCAACATCGTCACCTTCAACGAAACCATAATATTCGATCGGCAGCTGCGAGTTGCGCAACATCCGACCGGCGGCCTTGACTTCCTCGACCCCTTTGATTTCTTCGACGCCGACATTGAGTAGACCGACAGTTGGGCGATCTATGTGCAAAAGGCTGCGTGCCATGGCTTCGCCCATGATGGCAAAGTCCACCAACATTTCGGCATCCGCACCGATCGTCGCGCCGACATCAAGAACAATACTGCGGCCACGCGAGGTCGGCCATATGGCGGCCATGGCAGGGCGCGAAATGCCTGGCATAGTATTGAGAACAAATTTGGCCATCGCCATCCAGGCGCCCGTATTGCCGGCAGAAATCGCCACCGTTGCTTCACTATTTTTCACCGCTTCCAAAGCCAACCACATACTACTGACACGGCGGCCGCGGCGCAGCGCCTGGCTCGGCTTGTCATTCATATTGACCCAAACATCGGTATGGACCAGGCTCGATCGTGCTTTAACCAACGGATGGCGCTCAAGCAGAGGCTGGATGACCTTTTCGTCACCATAGAGCACGACACGCAGACCAGGATGACGCCTTAAAGATACTTCGACACCAGGAATAACCATTTCGGCTCCCAGATCGCCACCCATGGCGTCAACAGAAATGATAATTTCCTGGGGCATTGCAGTTCTTGGTTCCGTATCGATGGCTGCACACCAGATCTGCCATACGGGCAGCGCGACAATAACGTTTCGAATCCACGTTACAACAGAAAACGTGGACTTTCAGTGGATTTCATTCGGATCTTTTGAGGTCGGTCAACACCGCAAAAGGACTGGATCGGTCTGTTATTTCGTCCGACTCCGGCGGTGCAAATTCCGCGTCAGGTATGCGCGGATAAGGATCCAGCGCCAAAGCTAGCGTTTCCACAACGAGTTCCCCAATGTCGATCTGGCCATTCTCGATCACATCCGGTTCATCTTCCGAAATTGGATCGATAACGACTTCGGTTTCATCCGTTCGACCGGTGAGATCCGGCAAGAAGCACCGTTCGAAGTCGATTTTGCGGACTTCGCGGAACGACACTAGCGTAACGACGCAAATCTGCTCGATATCCGCTTCGACAGCGCCTCGCAATCTCAATCCGTCACCAGGCCAACCTTCTGCCGAGATGTTCGCGGACAATTCGTGAATGACTGGCAGGCCTAGTCTGGCCGCGACCAGGAGCTTTTCGTCGGCATTGGCGGCAATAGAACAGGTCAACCCCGCTGCCGGGATGTCAGCCACCTCCAGTATGCGGCTAAATTCGTGCCTGGCCTGTTGGGTATCCATTTCACGTCGATTCGATTTCAGGAAACTTGATTTCGCCTGCAGCAATGGCCTTGGCCGATTGATCCGAAATCAAAGCTGCGGCCTTCAAAACATATTTTGTCAACTCGTCAAGCGCAGGGTGTTCCGTGTTAGAGACATAAATATTGCGCGCCAAGGCGGTTTTCAATGCACAAGCGTCACCATATTCCGCCTGGCCAAGAGCTTCCCTATAGGCCGCAGCTCGTCCGTAAAAGGCTTCTGCCATCTTGCGTATCTTCTTGGGAACGGACAGATCTCCGACGCCCATCTCGCGCAAGGAGCGGTCCATGTCCTTGAACAGCTCGTCGAACAGCTTTTGTGCAAAAACATCGGCACTAGAATCTTGGCCGGACATTTTTTCGATAACCAGAAAGCTGTGCAGCATGATCATATCATACCGGCCTTCCACAGTGTCCGGAACACCGAGATTTGCGTAGAACCACGGCTGCCGTGCCTGCGCCACAATCGCCTCGTAAACCCGCCGCTCAGTGGTATCAACTGGATTTCGGGCAAAAAAGTTTCGTAAGATCATTTGCTATTCACCCGGCAATCGGTGCATAGAGGATACGGACGGGCTTATGGGAATCGGGCTCAAAATGGGCAGATTTGCAATGTGCAGAGATCGTCTTTCACAGGCACGCGGGCGGCGCGGTTGCGTGAGCGCGGCGCGGGCAATTGACGTCGACGAGAATAAGGATCGATGGCTCCGCAAGATCATGGTTACAGCCTCCATGGCGGCGGTGATCGCCGGCTGTTCGCCGACGGTCGACTACCGGGGCTATCTACCAAAGCAAAGCCAGTTGCAGCAGGTCCAGCCGGGCATGGCAAAGGCGGAAGTTGAAGCAATTTTGGGCTCTCCGTCAACCACTGCCACTGTCAACGTGACAGGCGACAGTTACTACTATATCTCCAGCGTCGTCGAAACGCGGGCGTTCTTTAACCCGAAAGAAGTGGACCGCAAAGTGCTGGCTGTACGTTTCAACCAGCTTGATCAGGTTGAAAGCTTTGCCCACTATGGCCTCGAAGACGGTCAGATTATCGATATCAACACACGCAAAACGCCCACGCGCGGCAAAGAGCTGACAGTGCTGCAGCAGATGTTCTCGAATATTGGACGCTTCTCCCCGGGTGGAACGGGCGGTGCGACTGGCTATTAGGGCTTCTCTGCATCCATAGCACACATGTGGCCGCGTACTGCGCCTGCAATAGGGGCGAAAAGTTTGGTTTTTCTACAGCCTAGAGCGTGCCTTTCTCATATGGAATCATTTGACCGCGTTTCTGCATCTGCTGGCTAGGCATGCTTCGCGCCGTGGTCTGGTTGACCACAAGCGCAGCATGACGACGTCGAGCGGACTCACAAACACGGCCTTCGGTGGCCCAAATCCGGCCATCGGACGTCGTTACCGAACTTGCCCGATGACCCACATCGCGCTGCGTTCCGTAACTAGAGCATGTTCCAGAAAAGTTGCAGCACTTTTCAGATAAGAACATGCTCAGATTC
>JAEKFU010000174.1 GCA_016522385.1 Pseudomonadota bacterium | reverse complement strand
GCTCTGACCTGCTTGGCGAAGCAGAGATCCAAGCGTCTGACACTGCTAACCACGCGGAAGATCGTGTGCTCTTATCAACGGAAAAGGCCGGTAGCCAAGGAATCCTAAGTCCGTGCAATTGTCACGTTCCAATTCAATCTTGGACAACATTCGAACATGGGGAGGGACAGATGACAGAGCCAACGGATTTACGCGAGCGCACGGCCAGTTGCGGCTGCCGCAACGTAACAGTCAGAACTAGCGGCAAGCCTCTTGAGGTGCATGCTTGCAGCTGCCTCAACTGCCAGCGCGAGACTGGCAGCGCATTCAGCTACTATGCCGTCTATCCGGAGGCAGCGGTGTCAATTGCTGGCGAGCGAAAAACCTGGCGGCGGCATGTCGATTCCGGACGCTGGCTCGAAACTGAATTCTGTCCGACCTGCGGAGTGACGGTGATATCCCGATCGGAACATTCGCCCGGAACAATCGGCATCCCCGTGGGATGCTACGCAGATCCAAGCTTCGCCAAACCCGAAACACTTTGCTGGGCCTCCCGGCATCACCATTGGCTACAGTTTCCTGAAAGCGTTGCGCGATCGGAGACTGAGCCCGATTGAATGACATCGGTTTGAAGATGAATTGGACGCCCCGGACGTCGACGTCAGGTTCTTTCTGGATTACTTCACTTCCATCACTTCGGCGGCTTCCAACCGCGCTGATATCAAGTTGCAGGCAACCTCGGCCTCTTCGAGGACTGCATCCATACTGTCAGCTTTCAACATCGAAAATCCAATCAGGCAAGAGAGCCCAACATTGTTCCTCCGACACGCCATCCCAGCTGGCGGTCATGGACGTGCGATGAGGGTGTATGGGGGATCACCACGGCATCGCCAAGGCCGCGGACTCAGGTCTTGAATCTTGCCATATGCCTGGCTCCGTTTGAGGGAGTTTCGAACTCTTTCCACGATGATAAGCAGTGACATAGCTAGATATGTAATTTCCCTCCTAATTCTCGAATTCCCTGCCCGAATGAGTCAACAGCAATCGCCAGGTGACCACAGCTTCACCCGATGCGCGAACTTGTCTGTGTCGGTTTTCTTGGCAAGACAGGAAACGTTGACTGGATATTTCGGTCGTGTCGTGACTAAACTATACTAACGAAAAAAGAGTCACGGTTGATTCAGAGTGCTTCATTACATGCTTGATGGTTCGATGCTGATCGCGATCCTTGGCTTGCAGACGATGTGAGTTCGCATGATCAGGGTGAAAGACTTCAGCAAGTCGTACGGCGATTTCGTGGCCGTAAAAAATCTCAGCTTTGAGGTCGGACCTGGGGATATTCTCGGTTTGGTCGGAGCCAACGGTGCTGGCAAAACGACGACATTGCGCGCCTTGTCTGGCATAATCGGTCCGACTTCGGGTAGCCTCGCGGTTGCGGGTCACGATATCGTCAAAGAACCTATCCGGGCCAAACGAAGTCTTGGCTATATTCCTGACGACCCCCGCCTTTTCGATACGTTGACGGTGTGGGAGCACCTGGCCTTTTCGGCTGCCGCTTACAACGTCGCAAACTTTGAGGACAGCGCAGAAGCCCTGTTGCGGTCATTTGATCTTGCGAACAAACGCGACACCCTGGCTCACGACCTGTCACGCGGCATGCGCCAGAAAGTTGCAATCGCGTGTGCCTATCTGCATGAACCGCAGGTGATCCTGTTCGATGAGCCGCTGACGGGGCTCGACCCACGCGGCATTCGCACCACGCAACAGTCGATGCGTGCACGGGCAAAAGCGGGTGCGGCAATCGTTATCAGCTCACATTTGTTGAGCTTGGTCGAAAACCTGTGCAGTCATCTGTTGGTACTGGATGTCGGTGAATGCCGGCGCTTTGGCACTATGAGCGAGGTGCTGCGAGACGTCGATCGCAGTCGCGGTGATTCGGCCCTGGAAGCAGCCTTCTTCGCGATCACCCGAGATGCGGAAGCGGTGCAAAACCAGCCCCACGATCCAACACGCAGCAGGCCGTAAAACATGGATGCAGCGCTCAGCCGACTTTTGTTACTACGATTGCGCGGCGGAGTTCGCCATCGGTTAAGTCAGCTCGCGAGCCTGCGCGGTATGGCGTTTCTTTTTATTGTCGTTGGTATTATTTGGCTGCTGCTGGCCGCAGGCGCTTCATCCGCGGCTGACTCTTTGGGCGGCGCCTCGCTGCAGGATCCGACTTGGCTGCGCACACAAATCGGAAATCTCATGCCACTCGGATTGCTTGGAGCCTGTGTCTTCACTGTGTTTGTCGCGACAGGACCAGCTCTTCATTTTTCGCCAAACGAGATCAATTTTCTGTTTGCCGGGCCGTTCACCCGTCGTGATCTGGTTGTTTACAAAGTTTGCACCTACTTTGCTGGTGCCGTTGTAAGTGCGTCGATTATAACACTACTGATACCGCCGCGAACCAGCACCGCCATTGCTGGCTTCACCGGCACCCTTCTGACGCTGGTGTTCATACAGTTAAGCAGTACTGCGATCAGAGTAATCGGTCTGGCGACTGATGGTGGCAAGATCACGCGGGCGCGATGGCCGGCAATTCTGCTAATGTTGGCAATAGCTTCCGTTGCGATGCTCTACGTAATTGCAACGTCGGACAAGAGTTTGTTGGATGTGCTATCTGGTATTCGCGGCTCGCAGCTTGGTGCGATCGCACTGGCTCCTTTTGTCGTGTTTGCCGAGATTTTTCTTGCACAAAAGGTTTTCCCCGATCTGGTCGCGTGGGCAGTGGCAGGTATCACAATCAACGCAACCTTGTTGCTGGTCATAATCGCACTTGACAGTCGAACGTC
>JAEKFU010000016.1 GCA_016522385.1 Pseudomonadota bacterium | reverse complement strand
ACCAGCACCCCCAACAACATGGCGAACTGTAGGCCCATAAGGGAGAACGTCACAAAAGTCGCCGACCACACGGCCAGTATTTCCCAGAATTTGCCGCGCACATAGTTACCGATTTGCCGATCCACGTCGTGCCACACCCGTTGGGACAGGTCATGATTGCGGGGCAAGTACTGCGTGAGCCAACCGATAATGCGCTTCTTATCCTTCATCAAGAAAAACAGCATGAGTGGCATCAGTACCGCGTATACCAGTATGGTGATGATGCCGACGACCGATGAGAAGGATAGGGAAACCACCCGCTGTCCAAACTGGGCGAGTTCCGTCCGGATCACGGCAATAATTTCCTGCACCTGTGCGCTGGAGATGAGATCGGGATACAACTCCGGCAAGCGCATCAGTGCATTTTGGCTGATCGCGATGATCGACGGCAGCTGCTGAAACAACTGAGTGACCTGCTGGGACAGCAACGGCAACAACCCAAAAAAGATGAGTATCACAAACAGCAGGAAGCTCAAGTACACGAGTAACACCGCGATTAGACGTGGCACCCTGCGCCGCTCCAAGGGTCCCACCAAACCTTCCAACAGATAGGCGATGATGACACTGGCGATGAAGGGGGCAAGCATGTTGCCCATGACGATGATGATCGCAAATAGTACGATCAACGCTAGCGCGAGAAACACGACCTCGGGGTTAGAGAATCGTCGTTTAAACCATTCAGTTAACTGCTGCACTGAGCCAATTCCTTACACAGGACATAGCAAGAACTTGCTTAAAATTCATCTGTGGGAGTTTCACAGCCCAGATCATCAAGATCAAGTGCATGAGAGACGCTGTATCCTTCGGTTCGGCGACTACGCTCCAGCCCCTTATCCGCGGTGGCGCAGTAAAGCGCCCCACGGAGCGCATAGGTCTTCAGCCAAATAACTCCGCCAATTTGGCTCCAGGATCTGGTGCGCGCATCAACGCCTCACCCACCAAGAAGGCGTTGACCCTATGTTTGCGCATTAGCGCCACATCTGTGGGGGTGTGGATGCCGCTCTCGGTCACGACAATGCGATCCGGTGGCACGCTGCGCAACAGACCTATGGTGGTACCCAGGTCAGTATCAAAGGTATTGAGATCGCGGTTATTGATTCCTACCAATGTCAATTGTAAGTCCAGGGCACGCTCAAGCTCTGCGAGGTCGTGAACTTCCACCAACACATCCATGCCCAGATCCAAGGCTAGACCGGAGAGCTCTGTAAGTTGCGCGTCTCCAAGCGCTGCCACGATCAACAAAATACAGTCCGCACTAAGAGCACGCGCCTCGAATACCTGGTAGGGGTCGAAAGTGAAATCCTTGCGCAACACGGGCAAGGCGCAGGCACTCCGGGCCTGCTGCAAATGCTCGTCTTGACCTTGAAAGAACTCAGTGTCCGTCAAAACAGACAGGCAAGTGGCATCGCCGCGCGCGTAGCTACGCGCGATATCGTGGGGGTCGAAATCCGGGCGGATTACTCCTTTGCTGGGCGACGCCTTCTTGATTTCCGCGATCACCGCGACCCGACCCTGACGGATTTGAGCGTCGATCGCTGCAGCGAACCCTCGAGGCGAATCCGTATCACCAAGACGTGCACGAACCTCGCGCAGTGGGCGCTTGGCCACGCGCTCAGCCAGCTCCTCCACCTTGTGCTTTAGGATCATCGCTAGAACATCTGGGGCGTGTCCCATGGTCCCATCCCCTACAGCTACTGAGGTTTAGAGGTCGTTGGTGAATCGCACAAATTCAGCGAACTTCCCGCGCGCCGCACCACTTTCCATGACTTGGCGTGCCCGAACTACTCCCGCTTCAAGGCTGTCGGAAATTCCCGCAGCGTAAATACCTGCTCCCGCATTCAGTGCAACGATGTCACTGGCTGGCCCAGGTTTGTTGGCAAAAACATCGTTCACCACACTCAAACTGTGCTCGGCACTTTCGACCACGAGCGCGGTGGTGCTTGCTGGGTCAATACCAAACTGTTCGGGGCTGATGGAGTAGCACTCGATGGCACCATTGTTGAGCTCGGCAACATGGGTCGGAGAGCCGACACTGATTTCATCCATACCGTCTTCCGCGTGCACAACTAACGCATGTCGGCTCCCTAACTTAGCAAGCACCCTAGCGATCGGTTCCAGCAGTTCCTCGCTAAATACGCCGAGTAGTTGATTTGACGCGCCAGCGGGGTTCGTCAATGGGCCCAAAACGTTGAACACGGTTCGCACCGCCATTTCCCGTCGAGGCGCGATGGCATGTTTCATCGCTCCATGATGCAGGGGTGCGAACATGAACCCTATCCCGATCTTCTGGATACAAAGAGCGACTTGGTCAGAGCTTAGATCAAGCTTGGCGCCAGCCGCCTCCAGTAGATCCGCACTGCCCGACTTGCTAGAGGCTGATCGATTGCCGTGCTTGGCGATGTGCCCACCCGCCCCAGCAACCACAAAAGCACTGGCGGTGGAGATGTTGAAAGTATTGAGCCCGTCCCCGCC
>JAEKFU010000602.1 GCA_016522385.1 Pseudomonadota bacterium | reverse complement strand
GAACTGTCTGCGAAATCGCTCGTTTCCTTCGGTGAAATGGGGTTCAAGGCCGGTGAGTACATTGCCAAACTGCATCCCAAAGGGTCGGGCAGCGTCAAAGTCGCCTGGTTCCCAGGCCCGCCCGGTGCTGGCTGGGTTGAAGCTGGCAACAAGGGATTTCTCGACGCCGTCAAGGACAGTGACATAGAGGTCGTTGATACAAAATACGGCGATACCGGCAAGGAGGTGCAGCTGAAACTGGTTGAGGATACGCTGGAGGCCTATCCTGACATCCAGTATATCGTCGGCACATCGCCGACCACCGAGGCGGCCGTGCAGTTGCTGCGCGACCGTGGCCTTTCCAATAAGGTTAAGGTCCTTGCCTACTATTTCACCCCGGGCGTCTACAACAACATCAAGCGGGGCCGCGTGATGGCTGCGCCAACGGATTCTGCGGTGATCCAGGGCCGTGTGGCGATCGATCAGGCAGTGCGCATCCTCGAGGGCAAGGACTTCCAAAAGCACGTTGGACCGGCGCTCTATGTGATCGACTCGAAGAACATCGACACGTTCCACTACGAGTCTTCACTGGCGCCGGCGGACTTCAAGCCCGTATTCAGCGTCGACTGATACGGATCGGGCCCTGAGAGGCGACGATGCCCGAACTGGAGACAGATAATCAGTCGGGCTCAGCATCAATCAATGCTGAGCCCGATGATTTGCTGAGTCTTCGTTCGCTAACAAAGCAATTTCCGGGCGTGGACGCGCTCGTCGATGTGGACTTTGATCTGAAGCGGGGTGAGGTCCATGTGCTGTTTGGTGAGAATGGGGCCGGCAAGTCGACGCTGATTTCCATCGTGGCGGGCGTTGAGCGTCCGACGGCCGGAACGATGATCTATAAAGGAGAAGAAGTCCATTTCAACTCCGTCTATGATGCCCGACAGTATGGGATCAGCGCGGTGTTTCAGGAGTTCTCACTCGTCCCTCAACTCACGGTCGAAGAAAACTTGTTCCTTGGTGCAGAAATTACGTCGTCGGGACTGCTCAACAAACGCGAACTGCACAAGCATGCCGTGGAAATCATCGAGGAGCTCAACTTCCCGCTCACGCCTCAGCAGCGGGTTGCCAATCTGTCGCGGGCCGAACAGCAAATGGTCGAGATCGCCAAGGCGTTCCGCACGACCCCATCGGTGCTGATTTTCGATGAACCGACCGCCTCTCTTACCGAGCGCGAAACGGATCGGCTGTTTGCATTGATTGAACAGGCCCGAGCACAAGACGTCGGCATCATTTACATCACTCATCGCATGGGCGAGATCCAGCGCATCGGAGATCGGATCACCGTGTTGCGCGATGGCCGCAAGGTAGCGACCCTTGATGTCAAGGAGGCCAACGAAGACAGGTTGGTTGAATTGATGACCGGACGGGTGATCGATCAGATTTTTCCTGAGATCCGATATCAACCTGGTGAACAACTATTGGAGCTCAGAAGCGTAACCTTGGCCGGCCGTGTGATACACGACATTTCGCTGAATGTTCGCCGTGGTGAGATCGTCGGAATTGCCGGGCTGGTCGGGTCAGGCAAGTCAGAGATTGGCAGGGCCTGTTTCGGGCTGGAAGACGTGGTCTCTGGCGAAATCTGGTTTAATGGCAAGATTGTCACCGGGTCTACGGTCAACGAAATGCTCAGTGCCGGGCTGTTCTATGTGCCATCGGACCGGCGTGACGAAGGGTTAATGATGGTTCGCGGCGTTCGCGAAAACATCTCGCTTGCGGCGCTCGACACGGGCATGCTGTCCAATTACGGTTTCTTGCGACGCAAGGCTGAAGATGCCATCGCGCGCCAGCTAGCTGAAAAGGTTGAGTTGAGGCCGCTTGATCTTGAGCGTGACATGGACCATTTCTCCGGCGGCAATCAGCAGAAGGTCCTCATCGCCAAGGCGTTAAATCGTGAGGTGAGCCTTTTCATATTCGATGAGCCGACTGTCGGGGTCGACGTCGGCACTCGTGTGGCCATTTACGGCTTCGTTAAGGATCTCTGCGAGGCCGGGGCCGGTGTGCTCCTGATTTCCTCGGACCTGCCGGAGATCCTTCACCTGACCAATCGAACTTATGTCATGTACCGCGGTGAGCTGCGGGCAGAGTTAACGGGTGATGAAATAACCCAGGACGGTGTATTGCGTCATTTCTTTGAAAAAGAGGCCGCCTGATGGCCAGCCACGTCCAAGATGAACACGAAACCAAGCGACGTTCAGCAGCCGATTGGCTGAAGCGAAGCTTCGTGCGTGTCGGTGTGTTGCCGTTCCTGCTGCTGATCGCCGCGGTGGTCTTTACGATGATGTCGGACAATTTCCTGACCGGCCGTAACCTGATGAATGTGTTGCGCCAGTCGACCTATCTCACAATCGTGGCGATGGGCCAAATGCTGGCGTTGCTGACCGGCGGCTTTGACCTGTCAGTTGGCACCATGCTGGCTGTAACCTCAGTGGTGGGTGCACTCGCCATGGCAAGCATGCACGCGGCCGTTCCTGAAATGGTTTGGTTATCGATCACCGTCGGCATGCTTGCCGGTCTAGCGGCCGGGGTCTCAATCGGCGTCATCAATGGTATCGGAGTGGCGGTGTTCAATGTTTCACCCTTCATGATGACTCTCGGAATGGCATCCGTCGGGTTCGGCGTCGCGCTTTATCTGACGGGCGGCGTACCGGTGTACGGCATGCCGGATGCCTATGGTGCGGTATTCGGGTTTGGCCGATTGTGGGGCATCCCGACGCCGATATACATCACCGCCATTCTCATCATTGTTATGTATGTTGTGCTGAACTGGACCCGGCTCGGTCGATATCTGTATGCTATCGGCGGTAATCTCAAGGCATCGAGATTGTCGGGTATCAGTACGCGTTTCCATTTGTTCAATGCCTATGTGCTG
>JAEKFU010000560.1 GCA_016522385.1 Pseudomonadota bacterium | reverse complement strand
GTTACCCAATGTCTATCTACAGCAATGATTTCGATGCGAAGTTCTCACATTTCCTGATCAAGCTGTCCTATCTGGACATGCCCGATCGACGGGCCAAACTAACCCGGCTCTTAGCAGGGATGGCACCAACACGCTTGCGCCGACTCTACGTTCGCATGGCCCGCAGTGCGATTGTTATGGGGAAGGTCGAGCACGCGTTGTTTGCGGCAAGCCATGCGGAATCATTGTCACTTGTGGGCACACGCCAATTGAACCGCGCGCGCGCCTACAAGGCGGCCGCTAGTGTCGTTACCAAGGACGTGCAATCTGCTGTCATGATCCTGAACAGTCTCGATGCTGCGCTGCTGCCGGAGCGCGATCGCCAGATCATGCACGCGGCCCGGCGTCTGGCTGCGCAGATAACAAGGCAACCTGTTCTAGATGCCTCAATTGCCGAGGGTGCGCCGCATGTTTCTGCTTTCGACAAACCGCCGGCAGACGTCATTGCCCAAGACACCGGCAATATTGTTGCTCGCGCCGAAACACTGATCAAAAATGTTGACGAACTCTTGGCGGAGAATGTCCAATGACCCAGCTGCCAACCAAATTTCCGCAAGCGCCAATATCCCTGCCCAAACAAGCCGGCACGCCCTTGAAAGGCAACACCGGTCCGGCTTTGCAGCCAGTTTCGGGAGCAGCCGGTCAAACTGGCCAGGCAACGGGATTTCTGGACCTTTTGGCCGCGAGTCCGATGCCTTTGCCTGAGCATGCCGGGCGGCCTCAAATGCCGCAAGGCTCAGTGCTGCAGGTGCCGATATTGGCAAATTCAGCATTGCCGCTGGAAGAGAGGCCCATTACGTCTGCGTTTGTTCAGATTGATGAAACGGTGGTTCCGGATATACCTCACAGTATGCAACAGCCGGAATTACCCGACGGCTTGCCAGGCGCCGGGGCGGGACTTGGTTTGTCAAACCGAGATGAAGTCAGCATTGCGACATCCGGATCGGCAGATGAAGCACTATCGGCAGATGAAGCACTATCGGCAGATGAAGCACCAATGTTGGACGATGGGTCCGCCGATCGATTGCGGATAAGGGATGAAAGGCGCCTGTTGATGACACAACCGGGCGCGCTGCAATCAGAGCCGGCCCGCACCATGGTGGTTCAACACTTGAGCTTGGCGGCGCTCCGCCGGGCCGACGAACACAGGAATGGTCAGACAACGGGTACTGCACGGCGCGTGAGTGTGATGGACAGAGTTGGCGAGCAGGCCGTGAAGGCGATGAACCAACCTGAACCGGACGTGCGCCTTAGAGTCACGCCGCAAAATGAATCCGCTTTGACATCGCTGGATCACAGGGAGACAATTGGCAAAATCAGCGATCACCGGGGTGTGAAGGTCACTGTTGTACAAGTGGAAACGCACTTGGATTCGGTCCGCCCGACGAGTTTTCAGATAGCCGAGAACGTGATAACGCGGACGTCTACAAGCCGGACAGCGGCACAGGCAATGCCAGCCGTTGAGATCATGCCGGCAAACACTCCATCCCCGTCAGGCACACCGGTCAAGATAATACATCTGCACCTTGAGCCGGGTCATTTGGGCGGTGTAGTGGTCAGGATGCACATGAAAGGCCAGGGCATGCTGGTGCACATTCAGCCACAGCTCGCAGAAACCGCCGCCTTGTTGCGAAACGACCGTGCAACGCTGAATACGATCCTGCAGGCAGCAGGTTCACTGCCCGATCCTGTAACCGTTCAAATTTCAAACCCGGACAACGCTCAGTCGACGCCGGGCAACGCGTTTGCAACCCAAGATCAGGACGCGAGGCATAGCGGCTCCATGCTGCGCGATGACCCGCAAACCGACAAGCACGGCGCCTCGCCACGTTCAAAGGAGCATGACAATGCCGGTGCAGAAGCGAGCGATGAACCTGGCGCGGATTCTGCGTCCAGCAGTCGTAGCGAGTTGTATCTGTAGCTTAGCGCCGATTGCCCAGGCCGCTGACGCATCGGTCTGCGAACGTCACATGGTGCGCTACTCGAAACTTCACCGTGTGCCGCTAGGTATTCTCTATGCTGTGGGACTGACGGAGAGCGGCCGCAAAGGATCGCTGCACCCCTTTGCCATGAACATCGAGGGGCGAGCCGAGTTTGCCGGTAGCCTGCGCGAGGCGATTGGACGCTTCCAGCGTGCCCGGCGCGACGGTGCCCGGCTGATCGATGTCGGTTGCATGCAAATCAACCATTACTGGCATCGCCGCGAGTTTGCTTCGCTGATGGACATGTTCGATCCCGAACAGAACGTTGCATATGCGGCTCGGTTCTTGAGCGAGCTCAAAATCCGTGAAAAAACCTGGACCCTTGCTGTGGCCAGGTATCACGCCGGGCCGACCAATAACGCGGCGCAGAAGCGCTATGTGTGCCGTGTCATTAGCAACATGGTTGCGACCGGATTTGCGCAGTGGACAAAGCCGGCACGCCGCTTCTGCCGTTGATCATACGGCGCACTGCCTGATCCTTGAAATCTCTGAAATCTCTTGTTTTCCAATAGGTTACAGGACCTTCTAGCTGTGCCAATAGTTACCAAACTGTTTACGATTTATAAACTATAAATTGTAATACTTTTTTTGATACTACTTAAGATTGATCGCTTGGTAATTGAGCGGCTGGGGTACTTAAAGCTTGGGGGATTTCCGGTGATTATTCTCGTTGATGAACGTCCGCTTGTGACTGATGCATATGAGTCGGGATTTGCCCGTGAAGGCATCTCATCGATCGGTTTTGAGCCACCTGAATTTGAGGATTGGGTCGAGAGTGCGCCTGAACCGGATCTGATGGCGGTTGAAGCCTTCGTTATCGGCAATTGTGATCGTCAGGCCTCGTATCCGAAGATTATTCGGGGACGTTCTCCGGCACCGGTTCTTGCAATGAACGAGAATGAAGGACTGGAGCAGACCTTGAAGCTTTTCGAAGCCGGTGTGGACGATGTGGTCCGCAAGCCGGTGCATGTTCGTGAGATCTTGGCCCGCATCGCAGCGATCGTCAGCCGCGGTGGTGTCGAGGAAAGCCCGCACAAAGTTGTCGGTGAGCTTACGGTCTATTTCGATGGCCGTGACCCGCAAGTCAATAATCAGCTGTTGCCGCTGCCGCGCCGGGAAAGGCGGATCCTTGAATATCTTGCCAAGAATGCTGGGCGACGCGTGACCAAGACGCAGCTGTTCAATTCGGTCTACGGCATCTTTGATGACGAAGTGGATGAGAGCGTCATTGAGAGCCATGTGTCGAAACTGCGTAAGAAGCTGCGGGCCCGGCTTGGCAAAGACCCCGTCGATTCGAAGCGCTATCTTGGGTACTGCCTCAATGCTGCCTGACCAGGGCCTGACTTCACCCCCCGACATCGCCGGTTAGCGCTCCAGCTTTGCGCAAGGTCGTCGTGCTTCACTGTGTGAAGTGACTCAACTGACCCGGAGTAAGACAGATGACCTTTGGCGGAGTAATGCGTACCAGTGTATCGGGCATGAATGCCCAGGCGAGCCGATTGGCCACCGCGGCCGACAATATCGCCAATACGGATACCGCTGGGTACAAACGCGCTTCTTTGGAATTTTCGAGCCTGGTGCCGCAGAACAGCACCGGTAGTTACGTTTCCGGCGGCGTCCTGACCACCATTCGTAACGAAATCACCACGCAGGGTAGCCTGGAATACACAACGTCGATTACCGATCTCGCGGTGAACGGCAATGGCTTTTTTGTCGTTTCGGATACCGACGGTGCAAATTTCCTCACCAGGGCCGGTTCGTTTGTGCCGGACGGTGATGGTCGGCTGATCAACGCAGGTGGCTACATACTCATGGGCTACAGCGTCAGCAACGGCGCGGCGAATGCCGTTGCCAACGGCTTTGCCGGTCTGGAGGAGGTGAATATCTTCAACCTGGCGCTGCAGGCGACGCCATCGGTCGCGGGCAACTTCCAAGTCAATTTTCCTTCAAACGCCCCGGTGACGGCGCCGGCCGATTTGCCGTCGGCCAATGCGGCGACCGCAGATTTTGCCGGCAAGACCTCGATCGTTGCCATCGACAACCTTGGCAATGAGGTCGTTCTGGACATCTACGCAGCCAAAACGGCGGCAGAGACGTGGGAAGTTACCGTTTACGATCGGGCCGATGCCGCAGCGACCGGTGGATTCCCCTATGCCGCAGGGCCGTTGAGCACGGATACGCTGACCTACAATGCGACGGACGGCCAACTGGCTGGTGCCAGTACGAGCTTGATCACGGTTCCGGTTCCGAACGGCGCGGCGCTGACAATCGACATGTCGCAGACCACCCAGCTAGCAACCGACTATACGGTGATTGATGTCGCGGTGGACGGCAATGCACCAAGCTCTGTTGATCTTTTCGAGATTAGTGGCGATGGCGTTGTCTATGCGACCTATGACAATGGTGCCCGGGTTGCGCTTTATCAGATTCCGCTGGCCAATGTTGCAAGCCCCGACAACCTTGCTGTGGCCACTGGCAACGTTTTCCAGCCGACGGCTCTTTCGGGCGACGTTCAGATCAGCTTTGCCGAAACCGGCGGACTGGGCACGATCGTGTCCGGAGCGCTTGAGAAGTCGACCGTTGACCTGGCCAACGAATTGACCACGGTCATAGAGGCGCAGCGAAGTTACACTGCCAACTCCCGGGTGTTCCAGACTGGTTCTGAACTGCTCGATGTGCTCGTCAACCTTAGTCGGTAATGGACCCTTAAAAAGCACAAACCCATGACTTTGACCGCAGGTCTCAGTATTGCGAAATCCGCACTTGCCGCGTTTTCAACGGAAACGGCAGTGGTATCCCGCAACCTGGCCAGTGCCGGCGATGAAGGATATGTTCGCCGCGGTGCAAACATCACAACACCACCTGGCGGCGGGGTGCGGGTGGTCTCTGTCACCCGGTCAACCGACAAGTTGCTGTTCGACCGGTTGCTCAATGTTTCGTCCAATGCGGCCGGCGAGCAGGCGATACTGGATGCCCTTAGTCAACTGGAAAGAACCATCGGTGATCCCGAGTTGGGGCAATCGCCGACGGCATTGATCGGCGAACTGGAGAATGCGCTGCAGTTGTACTCAGACGCGCCGAACGATCTGATCAGAGCCCAGGCGGCAATTGTGAGGGCAAACGAGCTTACCAGCGCGCTTAACAATGCCTCGACGACGGTCCAGCAGATTCGCGCACAGGCGGATAGCGACATGGCGGCATCGGTCGACAACATTAATTCCCTGTTGGCCCAGTTCGAGGAGGTCAATACGACCATCGTCAAAAGCCAGCATCTCGACGGTGATCTGAACGATCAGCTTGATATCCGAGATGGGATACTGCGCCAGCTTTCGGAAGAAATCGGCATTCGCACGGTACCGCGGACAGACAACGACATTGCGATCTTTACCGATAGCGGTGTCACATTATTTGAAAAGACCGCCCGGCCGGTGACCTACCAGTCAACCGATATCTACGTAGCGGGCCTCACAGGCAATGCGGTTTATGTCGACGGTGTGCCGGTCACCGGCGATACAGCAGTTATGCCGATCCGGTCCGGCCGGCTGGTCGGACTGTCGGCTATCCGCGACACGCACACAGTGACCTATCAGACCCAGCTCGATGAAATCGCCCGCGGGCTGATCGAAACGTTTGCCGAGCAGGACCAGTCGGTGCCGCCTAGTTTGCCGGATGCGACCGGACTGTTCACTTATCCAGGTGGCCCCGCCGTGCCGCCAACAGGTATTGTCTCGACCGGCCTGGCAAGCCAAATCACCGTCAATGCAAGTGTTGATCCCGCACAAGGTGGCAATGCCGTACTGCTGCGCGATGGTGGCATAGCGGGCGCTGCTTATGCTTACAATGTGACCGGCGCGGTCGGGTTTCCAGACAGACTGCAAGAGCTGCTTGGCAACCTGTCAGACACGCGCTCTTTTGATCCGGCCGCCGGCACGACTGCTGCCGCCAGTATCTCGGGTTACGCAAGTTCCTCAGTTTCCTGGTTTGAGAACTTGCGCCAAACCACTGAATCAGAATCAAGTTATCAGAACGCCATCCATGAACGTGCAACGCAGGCTCTGTCACAGGCTACAGGCGTGAATGTTGATGAAGAGATGACGATTTTGCTGGAGTTGGAGCGTTCCTACGAGGCTTCGGCCAGACTGATGTCCGCGATTGACAGCATGTATGCCGCATTGCTGCAGGCAGCGGGATAGGTCGCATGAAAACCACACCCGTCTCCACCTTGGGCCTCAACAATGTGGTTCGCTTGTCTCTGACCAGGATGCAGTCTGATCTTGTTGGTTTGCAGAGCGAGTTGTCGACCGGCCGGCATTTCGATGTCGGGATGGCACTGGGCCACAAGACCGGTCGCGCTGTGTCGGTGCGCTTCGAGCATTCCCGGTTGAACCAAATCATCGATACCAATGCCCTGGTCGCGACCCGGCTTGACATGACACAGGAAATCATGTCCGGGCTGGTTGAAAGGGCGCAGGAATTTGTCGACACCGTAATCGCTTCCCGGGATGGGTTTATCGGCCAGGAAGTCGCGCCACAGGACGGGCGGGTCGCTCTGTCCTACATGATCTCCCAGCTCAACACGTCGTTTAATGGCGAGCAGTTGTTCTCGGGCATCAATACTGATCTTGAAACCATCGCCAACTATTTTTCATCGCCGCCACCTTCTTCAAAGCTGGCGGTCGACTCGGCATTCCTTACCGAATTCGGGATTACTCAGTCGGACCCTGCTGTTGCGGCGATTTCTGCAACCGACATGCAGACGTTCCTCGATGGCACCTTTGCGACGTTGTTCGAGCCGGCAGCTTGGACGTCGGACTGGTCGGCGGCGGCTGACCAGAATGTCACCAGCCGAATTTCACCCGGCAGTGTGGTTGAGACCGGAACGAACGCCAACCTGGAACCGTTCCGCAAGCTAGCCAAGGCCTTCACCATGATGGCCGACTTGGCTGGCGAGGACCTAAACAAACAGGCATTCCAGGCGGTCAGTGATACGGCCGTTGCGCTGGCGTCTGAAGCGATTTCCGAGATGTCTTTCCTGCAGGGCGAGATGGGGATCACCCAGGAGCGTATCGAACGTGCGGACAGGATGATGTCGCTGCAGATCGACATTCTCAACAATGACGCTGCGCAGCTGGAATCCGTCGATGCCTACGAAACCTCAACCCGGATCAATCAACTGATCAACCAGATCGAAGTCTCTTACGCGGTCACGGGCCGGCTGCAGCAGCTGTCCCTTGTGAGATACCTGTAAGCGCCAGCCGCACCGAAAAGGAGTGTCATGTACAAGTTCAACTATGCCGAAGTGCTCAATGAAACCGGTCAGTCGGGCCGAGAAGACGAATGCGTGGCGATAGAACAGTCCATCGACATGCTCCGTGCGGCCGAAGCGGCCGGCACGCGTTCTAGAGAAGCGATTGAAGCCCTGTTCTATTTGCGCCGACTCTGGTCGTTGTTGCTTGAGGACCTCGGCAAACCTGAGAACGATCTGCCGCAGTCTTTGCGGGCCGATCTCATTTCCATTGGTATATGGATGATGCGTGAGGCTGAGAACATACGCACCGGCAATTCCGATAATTTCAAGGGTCTGATAGATGTTTCAACAATTATCTTGGCGGGTCTGAAGTGAAGCAGTCATTTCGCCTGTCGCTGCGTGCCGGTGAGAAAATCTACATCAACGGTGCCGTGTTGCGGGTTGACCGCAAAGTGACGCTGGAGCTTTTGAATGACGTGACCTTCCTGCTGGAGAACCATGTTCTACAGCCAGATGAGGCTACGACGCCACTACGCCAGCTGTATTTTGTCGTCCAAACCATGCTGATCGAACCCGCCGGACAGGACGAGAAGAATGCCTTGTTCCGCGAGTTTTTCAGCGCACTTCGGGATGCCGTCGATAATCCAGAAATGCTGGACCGTCTAAATGAAATCGAGCAGTTGATCGAGGACGGCCGGCAGTTCGATGCCCTGCGCACTATCCGCAGCCTATTTGATCTGGAGGAAGAGATTTTGAAGGCCACGGCCTCGCAGCCGTCATCGGTGGACGATGTACCAAGGAGAATCAAAGATGGAAGTTACGCCGCTTAGCACGACAGCCACACAGCCCGTGCAATCAGAGAGCAACTCGGCAGCCTCTCTGGACTATGACACTTTTTTACAACTTTTCATTTCAGAGTTGAAGAATCAGGACCCTCTCGACCCGACGGATGCTTCTGAATATACCGCGCAGCTGGCCCAGTTCTCTAGCGTGGAACAGGCGATTCAGACCAATCAGAAACTCGACTCTTTGTTGTCGTCAATGTCACTGTCCCAGGCCGACTCCATGATTGGGCGCACGGTCACATCAGCTGATGGAACGGTTTCGGGCGTAGTCGAATCGGTGAACATCACATCTTCGGGTGCCGTGGCGCAGCTGAAAGACGGTACACGGGTGGAACTCGGCCCCGGCATTACCATCAGCTAGACGCTGGGTCAGTCTATGAACGAAGCTGATGCACTTGAGATTCTTCAATCCGCAATCTGGACGATTATCGTCGCCTCCGGACCGGCGGTCGGTGTCGCAATGGTGGTCGGCACTGCGATCGCGCTGATGCAGGCGCTGACCCAGGTGCAGGAACTCACCCTGACCTTTATTCCCAAGATCGTCGCGATACTTGTGACGATATCATTCACCGCCACCTTCATGGGAGCGCAGGTCCATCAGTTTACCACCTTGGTCTATTCACGTGTGGAAACCGGCTTCTGAGCCAATGCGTGCTATGTAAAGAGCACTTTCGCGCAAGCTTGAACGCCTACCGTTAGTCCAATTCAGATTGGATGAGGACGGTATGTCGGATTTGACGCTTTTTGACGCCACGCAAAGTACCGATCGTGACCGGCGCGATATCGGTTTCGCAATCGGCATTATCATCATTCTGACGGTTCTGTTTCTGCCGATACCGCCAATGCTGATCGATATCGGACTGGCGTTCTCAATTGCGTTTTCGGTGCTGATCCTGATGGTCGCCCTGTGGATACAGAGACCGCTCGACTTCTCGGCATTTCCGACAATCCTACTCATCGCAACAATGCTGAGATTATCCCTAAACGTTGCCTCGACACGGCTAATTCTGGCGGGCGGCTCAGAAGGCTACAATGCGGCGGGTCGGGTGATCGGCGGGTTTTCCAGCTTTGTCATGAGCGGAGATTTCGTCATTGGCCTGATCGTTTTTGCAATTCTCATCACAGTCAACTTCCTGGTCATTACAAAGGGCGCAACGCGGATTGCCGAAGTTGGGGCGCGGTTCACGCTTGATGCGATCCCCGGCAAACAGATGGCGATCGATGCCGATCTTTCAGCCGGCCTCATTGATGATAAGGAGGCCCAGCGGCGGCGCAAGGAACTTGAAGAGGAGAGCTCCTTCTTCGGCTCGATGGACGGTGCATCGAAGTTTGTACGAGGTGATGCCATTGCCGGACTGATCATCACGGCCATTAACATCTTCGGTGGGATTATGATCGGCGCTACCCGGCATGGAATGGAACTAAGTGAGGCCGCCGACGTCTTTACCAAATTGTCGGTCGGTGACGGACTCGTGTCGCAGATTCCGGCGCTGATCGTTTCGCTTGCCGCAGGCCTGTTGGTCTCCAAGGGTGGCACGCGAGGTTCTGCAGACAAAGCCGTGCTTGGCCAGCTCGGGCGCTATCCGCGCGCCTTGCTGGTGGCGGCGTTACTGATGTTCGTCCTGGCAATCGTTCCAAAACTGCCGCTGCTGCCGTTTGCTTTACTAGGCATCCTCATGGCCGTGATCGGCTACAGCATCATTGGCCGCACGAAAGATGCGCGGCTTGCGCAAGCGCAACAGGATGAAGAGGCCGCGCAGCAAGCAGCTGAAGAGGCAAAGAACTCGGTCAAGGAATCGCTGACGACCTGTGAGATCGAGCTTTGCCTGGGCAAACAGCTGGCCTCGCAGTTCATGGCATCGCACAGCGAGCTGGCGCATCGGGTTGCTAAGATGCGGCGCAAATTCGCCCGGCAATACGGGTTCGTCATTCCAGACATTCGCCTATCGGATGACTTGGCGATCGAACCGAAGAGCTACGAAATCAGGGTGCATGGCACAGCCGTGGCCCGTGAGGAATTGCGCTTGGGTGATGTAATGGTGATAACCGGCGACGGTCCCGGCCCGGATGTGCCGGGTGATGAGGCGCGCGAGCCGGCGTTCGGCATGAAGAGCATTTGGGCATCTGAGCATTTTGCCGATGAAATCAAGAAACAGGGTTTCACGACTGTCGACACGATGTCGGTGATGCTGACCCATTTGAGCGAAGTCGTGCGCAATAACTTGTCACAGCTTTTGTCCTATAAGGACATGCGTACCCTGATCGACCGGCTCGATCCGGAATATCATCGTCTCGTCGAGGAGCTTTGCCCGGCGCATCTCTCCTATTCCGGGCTGCAGGCGGTGTTCAAGCTACTCTTGGCCGAGCGGGTTTCAATCAGGAACATGAACCTTATCCTGGAGGCTGTCGCCGAAATTGCGCCACATGTGCGCCGGCCTGAGCAAATTGTTGAACATGTGCGCATGCGTATCGCGCAACAGATTTGCGGCGATCTGATGCATGACAACAAGCTGACAGTGCTTCGTCTCGGCAACCGTTGGGATCTCGCCTTCCACCAGAGCCTGAAGCGTGATGCCAACGGCGATGTCGTTGAATTCGATATTGAGCCAAAGCTGGTTGAGGAATTCGCCAGCGAGGCCTCTTCTGTTATCCGCGAACATATGGACAATGGACGCAGCTTCGTGCTCGTCACCGCACCCGATGCACGACCCTATGTGCGAATGGTTATAGAACGGCTATTTGCAACGCTCGCTGTACTGTCGCACGTCGAGATTGCCCGCGGTGTCGAAGTGGAGTCGCTTGGGACCGTATCGTGACCGACTTCCTAGCTCAGCCGGTTGTTGCAGTTTTTCTGGTGTTTTGCCGAATTGGTGGGTGCCTGATGCTCATGCCGGGCTTTGCGAGCACACGCGTGCCGATGCGCGTGCGACTGCTCCTGGTGGTTGCCATTTCCCTGGCGATGAGTCCCCTTTTGATGCCGATGCTTGAGGAGCTGTCATCAATCGATGGGCCGGTGCGTCTGTTTCGTGCAATTACTTCGGAGTCACTCACGGGAATACTGATTGGTTTCATCGGGCGGTTGTTTTTGGCGGCTGTGGAATTTGCCGGCAATGTGATTGCTTCGCTGATCGGCTATGGTGCGCTGCCGGGCGCGCCGATCGAGGGTAACGAACCAGCGCCGGCGCTTGCATCGTTGATCACTTTGTCGGCGACATTATTCATGTTCGTGCTTGATTTGCACCTAATGGTGCTGATGACGATTGCAGACAGCTATCGTGCACTGCCGCCGCAAGGCTTTTTTGAAACGCAGCCATCCCTAGTGGCATTGAGTGGCAAGCTATCTGAAACGACGATTCTGGCTGGCCGGCTAGCAGCGCCGTTCATTATCTACTCGGTCCTCATCAATCTGGCTATGGGGCTGACCAACAAGCTGACGCCACAGATCCCGGTGTTTTTCGTGTCTCTGCCGTTTGTCATCGCCGGCGGGTTGTTTGTCTTCTGGTTCACGATTCACGATCTCATGCGGGTGTTCATTCACGCCCTGAGCGCGTGGTTGGGGACATTTTGATGGTTTCTGCGAGAACCAAGAGGATGAAGCGGGTATTGAGTGTTTTGACGAACCTGCGCCGACTTGAGGAAGCGCGGCTGGGTGAGTTGCAAGGGCGCTCCAGCAGACTGAAATCAGCACAAACAGATGCCATCCTTAAGCTCAATGACGAGGGCCGGTTTGAAGGTTCATTTGCCGAAAACTTTGCCGATCTGATTGCTTCCCAAGTACGTTCGGATGCACGCAAGAAACAGGAAGTCAAATTCTTAAGCGACCAGCAACGCGGGCGAGTGGCGAACCGGCGCGGGCAGGAGAAAATGACAGAGAGCCAGATCGCCCGGCTGAAAAAGCAGATCGAGAAAAGCAACAAGGCGGCGGAACTGTTCGATGTCCTGGATGTGCATGTTGGCAAGCCTCCGGCAAGCAAGTGATGAAATCATCAGACTCCGAAAGCTGTTGCACGCGAGGAGCATTGTTGACCTATGTCAATTTCACCACCCGGCGATATTGTTTTCGACGTATTGCGCGCCGCAGAGCCCACGCGGCAGCGCACGGCGGCACAGCAGCTCTCTCGCGCAGCTGTCAGCGCTGAACCGGCAACTTTCCAGTCGCCGCCTGCCGTGCCACCTGGGCTTACTTTCGACCCCACAACGGCAATGATTGATCGACACAATCGCGCGGTACTCGCACGCCCGCAAGGGCAGTCGTCAGGTAACGTACCTCTTGGGCCTCTGCGGCAGTTTGAACAAATGGTGTTGCAGGACTTTGTACAACGAATGTTGCCGGAAAATTCGACGGCGAACTTCGGTGAAGGCACGGCAGGGTCGATATGGAAATCTTGGATGGCCGAAGCCGTGTCAAGGGAAATAGTCCAGGCTGGGGGTGTTGGGATCGCCGACACCTTGGCCCGCAATCATGACCAGTCGACGGTCAAGCCGGTCGTGCAGCCGACCGGTGCTCAGCTGAGGCCGGAACCGGTGTCCCAGTCCAACCCGTCAGATCACGACATGACCACTCAGGTGGCACCGGCGTCCAGCTCGCAAAACGTTTGGGCCCGGCTGCAGGAAGTATTTTTTGAAATATTTGGTGGTGAGAGCCGGGTGACGGCTCTGGCCGACGATCCATTCCGCATGGGGGTGGAACGCGATGTATGAGCCGCGGAACTTGCTGAGGCGGCCTGCCAGTAGCCCAGCAGTCAGAACACGCCAGGAGACCGTGCCGAACGGCGGGCAGACCATGTTGCCACCAACAGGCGAACTGTTCTCAATCATCGACAGGCTGGATCAGGTCGTGCAGCAGGAAACCCAGGCGCTCGACAAAAACGGCGTTGCCGATCTGGGAGCCTTTACGCGCAGAAAGAGCCAGATCCTACTGGAAATAACCCGCCTCACCAGGCTGATGAACGGTAGAGCCAGGGACGCTCGGCTCGATGAACGCCTCGGTCGGTTGAAAGTCAACCTTGCCCACAATCGCGATACTCTGGAAACCCATCTGCGTGCGGCCCGTCAGCTTTCCGAGCTGATTGCCGATGCGTCCCGCGATGCTGAATCGGATGGAACCTATTCTGCCGGAAACGGTCAAGGACGGCAGGAGCAATGATAAAGATCGTCGTCAGTGCAGTTTGGATATGCCTTGTGACGATCGGGTCGAGCTACGCTGCTGCAATGTGGGCGGCCGGCCAACAACAGCAAACCGCCCCGGTAGAAGAGTTTTTTGGCGGACTCGATTATGTCAAGTCAAACACGATCAGTGTGCCAATTATCTCCGGTGGCGCTATTACGGGCTATGTCGTTGCACAGTTCGTGTTCACCGTCGACGGCAAAATCCTCAGAAAATTGTCGGTGCCGCCGGAATTGTTCCTGATTGATGAGGCGTTCCGGGCGATCTATGCAGGCGAGGCACCTGATTTTGCGGACCTTGAGAAATATGACCTTTCCGGACTGAAGCAGAAAATCGCCGCCAACATCAATGAGCGGTTCGGTACTAGGATCGTTCGCGACGTGCTGATCGAGCAATTCAACTATGTGCCCAAGGAGGCGGTGCGCTACGGTCCCAAACGGTAACGTGTTGGTGGCGCGACGACAGGGCGTCCTCAGTCTCAGCAGATACTAGCCGGAAAGCACTTTGGCCAAACTTTCGAATGGATCGGTGTCACTTGATTCGTTGATGTGTTGCGACAGATGGCTGTAGATCTTCGGTGTCAATTCGACTGCTTTATCGAGCTCTGGATCGGCTCCAGCATGATATCCGCCTAGTAGCCGCAGATCTCGGGTATCCTCAAAGCGTGATATCAGGTTGCGCAGGCTAAGGACTAGTTTGGCTTGCTCGTCCGACCAAACCCTGTTCGCAAGGCGTGATACCGAAGCCATGATGTCGATGGCCGGATAACGACCCTGCTCGGCAATGTGGCGGCTTAGAACTATATGACCGTCAAGGGTGCCACGGATGCAGTCGGCAACCGGTTCATTGTGATCGTCACCGTCCACCAAAACCGAGTAGATCCCGGTGATCGCCCCCTTACCGGTTTCGTTCGTGCCAGCCCGTTCAAGCAGCATTGGCAGCTCGCTGAACACGCTTGGCGCATAGCCACGTGCGACTGGTGGTTCGCCAGCTGCCAATGCC
>JAEKFU010000538.1 GCA_016522385.1 Pseudomonadota bacterium | reverse complement strand
GGTCTGAACCGGTTAACCGGACAGAAAATTCTTTGGCGCTAGAGCGTTTCTTTCTCATATGGAACCATTTGATGGTCCAAATCCGGTCACTCGGCTAGCGCACGATCGTTTCAGATTGTTTCAATCTGAAACGTGAATCGTCCGCTAACCTATTGAATCTGAACATGTTCTTATCAGAAAAGTGTTGCAACTTTTCTGCAACATGCTCTAGGCGAGATTTGGGGCTAGAGCGTTTCTTTCCCATGTGGAACCATTTGATGGTCCAAATCCGGTCACTCGGCTAGTTACGGAACGCAGCGCGATGTGGGTCATCGGGCAAGTTCCGTAACGACGTCCGATGGCCGGATTTGGGCCACCGAAGGCCGTTTTTGTGCGCCCGCTGGACGTCGTTGTGCTGCGCTTGTGGTCAACCAGACCACGGCGCGAAGCATGCCTAGCACTACTTTGGCAGTTTCATTCAAGTTGCCGGAGAAGCCGCATTTTGCAGTACGGGCATCGCATTGGTGGCGGGTTGGCGAACGCTATGATGACGGCTCGCCGTACGGCTGGGAGTGTTGGCTGAGGGGGCCCTTGCCGGGATGTTTTTTTCCCCCTGTTTGATTGCTTCGGCTAGGCGGCGGTGCTGGAGAAACGCGTAGGCGATCATCACCATGAGGGCGTGGCGGTGCAGTCCCTGCCAGGATCGGCCCTCGAAATGATCGAGGCCAAGTTCTTGCTTCATCTGTTGATGGGCCTGTTCGCAGACCCACCTCGCCTTGATAGTTGCTGCAAGGGTCTTCAGATCGGTGTCGGCTGGCAGGTTGGAGAGATAGTATTTGAGTTCGCCCGATGTGCGCTTCTCGCCGATGAGCCAAACCTCTTGTCCCGGCATACGCTGGCCTTCGTTGCCGTGCACACGTCGCTTTGCACCGTCGGCTACGCGGACCCGCAGGCCGGCAAAGAATGCTTTGAGCGGCCCCTTTGTGCCGATACGCCAGCTGATTTGGGTCCAGGAGGCCTCGTCGAACATGGTCTGCGCGGATTGTGGGGGAACATTGGGCGCCGGGTTACGTGGACGTCCGCGCCCAGCCACAGGGCCAGTCACAGGGGAGATAAGCGAGACATCGGCTGGATAAACCTTCTGGGAATTAGGGATGCCGACAGCCCATAGAAGCTTTTGCTTGCTCAGAGATTGGCGGAACCGTGCCGAACGGCCATAACCAGAATCCGCGAGCACTGTCCCGAAGCGTACGCCGGCCCTCATCAAGCGATTGATCTCGGCAAGTGCGATCTCAGGCTTTGTACGCGCCATACGCCAGTCCTCAGGAACACCGGCGCTTTCCAGACGGGCCGGATCCCCGCTCCAGCTTTCGGGCAAGAACAGCCTTAGACCGACAGTGATCGGAACCTCATCCCTTGCCAAAGTGACAGAAACCAGCGTCTGGCAATTGGCTGTCTTGCCCAGTGCAGAGGCATATTGCGGCGCCACCCCGACCGAGTGGCTTCCCTTCTTCACCAGCGCCGTATCATCGATGACAAGAGCCGCATCAACGCTACCAACCAACCTGTCAGCCTGACGAGCAAGCTCCGCCTCCAACAGCCCGGTATCCCACTGTCCCTCGGAAATGAAATGATGCAGCCGGTCATACTTGCCTGGCAAAACCCGCGCCGCTATCGGCTCCATGCTCTTGCGTGCGCCAGGACCGACTAGTCCCTTCACATACAAAGGACACATCTTGGCCCGCGCCCTGTGGCCAAGCAGCGCCAAATACGGCTCAAGCCATTGATCAAGCTCTACTTTCCACTCAGGCATACCGCGCTCCGACAAATCGAAAGCACAAACTATCGAGCGAACATGGTTGACAAATGCTTAATCTGCCAAAGTAGTGCTAGGCATGCTTCGCGCCGTGGTCTGGTTGACCACAAGCGGAGCATAACGACGTCCAGCGGGCGCAGAGACACGGCCTTCGGTGGCCCAAATCCGGTCACTCGGCTAGTTACGGAACGCAGCGCGATGTGGGTCATCGGGCAAGTTCGGTAACGACGCCCGATGGCCGGATTTGGGCCATCAAATGATTCCACATGAGAAAGAAACGCTCTAGTCTGCCAGCAACATAACCTGAATCTCAACGGGCCCTAGTTCTTTGCTTTGTCAACCAGCTTGTTGGCGGAGATCCAGGGCATCATGCCGCGCAGACGTTCGCCGACCTCCTCGATCGGGTGGGCATCGTTCATGCGGCGTGTTGCCTTGAACCTGGGTTGGCCGGCCTTGCATTCGCGGATCCACTCGGAGGTGAAGGTGCCGGTCTGGATGTCTTTCAGCACCCGGCGCATTTCCTGCTTGGTTTCCTCGGTTACAATGCGCGGGCCTGAGTGATACTCTCCGAACTCGGCGGTGTTGGAGATTGAGTAGTTCATATTGGCGATGCCGCCTTCATAGATCAGGTCGACGATTAGCTTGACCTCGTGCAGGCATTCGAAATAGGCCATCTCCGGGGCGTAACCGGCGTCTACCAGGGTTTCAAAGCCGCCGCGGATCAGTTCCACAAGGCCACCGCACAGCACGACCTGCTCACCGAACAGGTCGGTTTCACATTCTTCTTTGAAGGTTGTTTCTATGACGCCCGAGCGGCCACCGCCGATAGCGCAGGCATAGCTGAGCGCCAGGTCATGGGCGTTTCCTGAAGCGTCCTGGTCAATGGCGATGAGACAGGGAACACCGCCACCTTTTTGATATTCACCACGCACCGTATGGCCGGGGCCCTTGGGTGCAATCATCACGACGTCAATGGCAGAGCTCGGCTCGATCAGGTTGAAGTGAACATTGAGGCCATGGGCAAATGCGATCGCAGATCCATCCTTGATGTTGGGTGCGATCTCGTCTTTCCAGATATCGGCCTGTAGCTCATCGGGCGTGGCCATCATCATCATGTCGGCCCAGGCGGCAGCCTCCGGCGCGGTCATCACTTGCAGGCCATCGGCTTCAGCCTTTTTTGCCGTGGCCGACCCCGAACGCAACGCGACCGCGATGTTCTTACAGCCGGAATCCTTCAAATTGAGCGCATGGGCGCGTCCCTGGCTGCCGTAGCCGATGATGCAGACTTTCTTGCCCTTGATCAGATTGACGTCGGCATCTCGATCATAATAAACGCGCATACTTTTTTCCTCACGTGTTGTCGCCGGTTGTGGCCGGCGGGTCCCCAAATTCGCCGCGCACCATAGCGGGGCAACATATAAACTCAAGTGGAAACGCGCCGCTTGTCGATGATGCTGGCATCATTCCCGTACGACCGGGTCCCCGCAGGCCGTGCGGTAGCGTTCCACCGCCCCAGCCATGCCGTAGATAAGCGCGTCCGAGGTGATGCAATGACCGATGGAGACCTCCTCAAGATGCCTCAGTGCTGCAACCAGCGGCGGCAGGTTGTCTAGCGTCAGATCATGGCCGGCATTTAGGCCGACCCCAGCATCGAGCGCGGCCATGCCGGTGGCTACGACGTTTTTGAACTCGCGATCACGCGTTTCTGTATCGAAGGCGCCTCCGTACGGCCCCGTATAGATTTCGATTCGATCGGCGCCGACCGATTTAGCCTGTTCGGCGGCGGCAGGTTCAGGGTCGACAAAGATCGAGACGCGCAATCCGGCTGACTTGAAGCGGGCAATGATGTCTGTCAGAAACGCGCGGTGGGCTTTGATGTTCCAGCCGTGATCGGAGGTCGACTGGCGTATGTCGTCAGGGACCAGCGTGACCTGATCGGGTTTGATGCTTTCGACGAGTTCCGCAAACCGGGCGTCCGGGTTGCCTTCGATGTTGAATTCCTTGCTGGCGAATTCTGCCCGGATCATGTCTGACAACTCGAACACGTCGCTGCGGCGAATGTGTCGTTCATCGGGCCGCGGATGCACGGTGATACCATAGGCGCCCGATGACAGCGCGATGCGTGACAGGTCGACCACGCTGGGCCACGGCAGATCGCGCCGGTTGCGCAGATGCGCAATGGCATTGACATTGACCGATAATTTGCAGGTCATGGGAGGCTCCGTGGAACCGATCATATCACCGGCTGAGGCCGATCGTCGCGAACCACTTTTGCCGATGATCAGGTAGCCACTTCGTAACGTTCGATCAAATCTTCAGTGCCTCCGGTCCGCGGCTGATTGCGGCGATACCGGTACGCACCACTTCAATCAGACCGAGCGGTTGCATCAGCGCGATAAATTGATCGACCTTGCGGGTCTTACCGGTCAGTTCGAACACGAATGAATCATTGGTGGCATCCACAACACGGGCGCGAAACGCTTCGGCCAGTCTTAGTGCCTCCACGCGATGTTCACCCTGTCCGGCCACCTTAATCAGTGCCAATTCCCGCTCGATGGCATTGCCGATGACCGTCAGGTCGGCAACCGAATGGACCGGCACCATGCGTTCGAGCTGTGTCTTGATCTGCTCGAGCACCATCGCCGTGCCGGACGTTTGAATGGTAATGCGCGAGACGTGGGCCTCGTGCTCAGTTTCGGACACGGTGAGAGACTCGATGTTATAGCCACGCCCTGAAAACAGGCCGATGACCCGTGCCAGCACGCCGGGCTCATTGTCCACCACAATTGATAGCGTGTGCGCTTCTTCCGGGTCGCGATGGTCGTCGAGGAAATAGGCTGATCCAGGTTGTTTGGTTGATTGGTCGTTCATTTTCTTTGTTCCCTGAAACGGCCCTATACGAGGACCTTGCCCTCTTCATCGATAGCACTACCGACTCTTTCATCAGATATTTCCTCGCCGAGCAACATCTCATTGTGGGCCTTGCCGGATGGGATCATCGGGAAACAGTTGGCAAGATTGGCAACCCGGCAGTCGAAAATGACTGGCTGATCGGTGTCGATCATTTCCGTAATTGCCGCATCCAGATCTTTGGGTTTTGCACACCGCACGCCTAGGCAGCCATAGGCCTCGGCCAGCTTGACGAAGTCAGGCAGCGCTTCAGTATAGCTTTCCGACAGTCGGTTGCCATGCAGCAGCTGTTGCCACTGACGAACCATGCCCATGTACTGATTGTTGAGAATAAAGATCTTGACCGGTAGGCGGTGTTGCACAGCCGTCGACATCTCCTGCATGGTCATCAACACCGAGGCGTCACCGGCAATATCAATGACCAGCGCATCGGGATGTGCGACCTGAACACCCATGGCAGCGGGCAGGCCGTATCCCATGGTCCCGAGACCGCCAGATGTCATCCAGCGGTTCGGCTCCTCGAATTTGTAGAACTGTGCCGCCCACATCTGATGCTGGCCAACCTCTGTGGTGATGTAAACGTCGCGGTCACGGGTCAATTCATAGAGCCGCTCGATGGCATATTGCGGCATGATGACGTCCGGGTTGGGCTTGTACTTCAGGCAGTTGACGCCACGCCAGCGCTCGATCTGGCGCCACCAGCTCTGTAGCTCATCCCAGTTCATCTCGGCGTCACGTGCCTTTAGGCCGGCAACGATATCGGCCAAAACGTTGGCACAATCGCCCACGATCGGCAGATCGACGTGGATGTTCTTGTTGATGGATGAAGGATCGATGTCAATGTGGATCTTCTTTGAGCGGGGTGAGAACATATCGGTGCGACCGGTGATCCGATCATCAAACCGGGCGCCGATGCAAACCATGACATCACAGTCATGCATCGCCATGTTGGCTTCATAGGTGCCGTGCATGCCAAGCATGCCCAGCCAATGCTCATCGGATGCCGGAAACGCACCCAGGCCCATCAGTGTTGAAGTGATCGGATAACCGGTCAGCTTAACCAGCTCGCGGAGCAGTTTGCATGCGTCAGGGCCTGAATTGATGACACCGCCACCGCTGTACAGGATCGGCCGCCTGGCCTTGGCGATGATCTCAACGGCTTTGGCGATGCGGTCCGGTTTGCCCTCAATCCTTGGTTTGTAGGTTTTGTGTTCGATGTTCTGCGGTCCAACATAAGCGCCGGTGGCGAACTGAACATCCTTTGGAATGTCGACAACGACCGGACCAGGGCGTCCGTGGGTAGCCACGTAAAATGCTTCGTGCAGGATGCGGGCGAGTTCGTTGACGTCCTTGACCAAATAGTTGTGCTTGGTGCAGGGCCGCGTGATGCCGACCGTATCGCATTCCTGAAACGCGTCGTTGCCGATCAGATGGGTCGGAACCTGGCCGGTGATGCAGACCATTGGGATGGAGTCCATTAAGGCATCGGTCAGACCGGTCACGGCATTGGTCGCACCTGGGCCCGAGGTGACCAGAACCACGCCGCATTTGCCGGTCGATCGCGCATAACCTTCTGCAGCATGGGTCGCGCCTTGTTCGTGCCGCACGAGGATATGTTTGACCGTTTCCTGCTGGAACAACTCATCATAAATCGGCAGCACTGCGCCGCCGGGATATCCAAAGAGGTGTTCTGCGCCTTGATCGGCCAACGCCGTCAAGACGATCTCCGCACCCGTCATTTCTTTTCCGTCTTGCTCACCCATCATTCAGATCCGTCATCATCCTTAATTTAACCAGCTCGTACTCTTGAATACGCCGCCCGGGCAAATAAAAAAGGCCCCTTGAGGGACCTTGTTCCGCGCGCCACCGTTGACCAGGCAGCTGTTCAGGCTGCCCCGGAGGCGCGCGTTCCTACCACGATGACAACGGTCGTATTCATGGGCGGAGTTTTTAGGCCCGTTCACCGCAAAGGTCAAGGCATTGCCTAATCAATGCCTTTGGATCTGTAAAAGGGCACCAATCCGCCATCTGGCCACGAATCCACGTTATTTGCCGTTTGGCATAGCGCCGGGAACTTGTCTTGGCCGTTTCAATGGCGTCTTCGAGTGGTAGATCGCCGGTGAGATAGCTGGAAAGCTCCGGTACTCCAATGGCTTTCATCACCGGCAGTTCGGTATCAAGATTTCGGGCCAGCAGTGACGTAACTTCAGCCATTGCGCCCCGGGCGATCATGGCCTCGAAGCGCTCATCGATCCGCCGATAAAGCTGCTGCCGGTCCGGCAGCAAAGCGGCCCGCAGCAAGACTTCTTCCCGGGTGATGAGTGGCACTGTGCTGCTCGACTGAAAATACCGTATCGATTTGCCGGTCGCCTGTTTGACGGCAAGCGCCCGAATGATGCGCTGACCATCACTCGGCTCGATCGTGTAGGCAGATTCGGCGTCCCTGGCCATCAAAACAGCGTGTAGTTCCCACGGACCCTGTTCCTTGAGCGCGCGCCGCCAGTGGCTGCTTATGTGCTGCGGAATTTCCGGCATTTCCGACAGGCCGTCACAGAGCGCTTTGAAATAAAGACCTGTTCCGCCCGCGATGACAACAGGCTGATCGCGTTGCAAGGCCGATTTGATAACCGGTCTCAAATCTTCTAACCAGCGGCCGACGGAATAGCGCTCGCGACCATCGACATGGCCAAACAGATAGTGTGGTGCCCGGTTCTGCGCCTGGGCATCTGGCCGGGCGGTAAGGGTCGCAAGATCTTGGTAAACCTGCATGGCGTCGGCATTAACGACGATCCCATCCAACCCGGCAGCGATGTCTACGGCGGCTTCAGACTTGCCGCTGGCAGTTGGCCCTGCAATAAGGACGACGTGCGGGTGACGATTCTCTTTCACTGAAACGGTTCCAATCGATGGTCGATCCATGATGTTCGTTTTGTCATTGATTTCAACCCCGTCCTCGCCGCTGCTGGAGCATGGCAAGGTTGCGGCCGTCACGCGCCACCTGATGCTCGAGAATGCCGATGTATCATGGCTTGCCAAAGGTTTGGCCTGCGATATCAAGCTTGCCTACGAGCGTCGACATGACGCTTTGCAAATACAGGCGCGAGCCCGCGAATTTCTGGCCGGCGATGCGATCGATGTCAATGTCATCAAGACAGACAATCGCCGCAAGAAGTTGCTCATCGCCGATATGGATTCGACAATCATTGAACAAGAGTGCATTGACGAACTGGGTGACGTTGCAGGGGCAGGCGAGGCGATACAGGAAGTTACCCGCCGGGCGATGCGCGGCGAGCTAGATTTTGTCGAGGCGCTGCACGGCCGGGTCTCTCATATGAAGGGCCTGCCGGAAAGCGCGATCGCGCATGTCATCGACGAACGGATCACCTTCGTCGACGGGGGCCGCACGCTGGTTCAGACCATGAAGGCGGGCGGGGCCTATTGTGCCCTTGTTTCAGGTGGCTTCAAGCAGTTCACCGCACATGTCTCTCGCCAGTGCGGTTTCGATACACATCAGGCCAACGAGCTTGTAATTGAGAACGGACATCTGACGGGTGCTGTTATTGAGCCAGCGCTGGGTGGTGCCGCCAAAATCGAGGCGCTGAACAGGCTGGCTGGTGAGCTCAAGCTGTCGGTCGACGAGGCGATTACCGTCGGCGACGGTGCCAATGATATCGGCATGCTTGAAAGAGCTGGTCTGGGTGTTGCCATGCACGCCAAGCCCGTTGTGCGCGACGCGGCCGACACCGTAATCGACCACGGCGATCTAACGGCTCCGCTTTACCTTCAGGGCTATCACCGGGACGAGTTCGTCACGTGAAAGAGGATCATCGCTGGTTCGTACGCCAGCCTAGCGAAGCTTAACCCTTCTTCAGCCGCAGTGCGATGAAATGCGGATCGAATTTGCGAGTCGCCTTCAGGACCAGCAGCAGGATCGAGTTGCGTCCTTCGCCTTCAAGTTCGGTAACCCGCTTGGCCACGTCACTCGGCGTTGCGACCTTGCGCTCGCCTGCCTCGGCGATGATATCGCCAGGCTGAAGTCGCTTGTCGGCTGCCGGGCTGTCTGGTGCCACGTCGGTGACCACTGCGCCTTTGACTTCATCGGCGATCTTGAACTTTGTGCGCAGCTCTTTGGAGAGAGGTGACAGTTTCATGCCCAAAACCTCGGCCGTGTCATTCTGCGTGGCCCTGGCGTCGGCCTTTGCGGCGATCTTCTCGCCTTCCTCAAGGCGTCCGAGCTTTACGCTGAATTCCTCGGTCTTGCCTTTCCGCAGAACTTGGACCACGACTTCCTTGCCGACAGGCATTTCTGCAACAAGTCGCGGCAAGTCACGCATCTGATCGACGGTTCTGTTATCGAATTTCACAAT
>JAEKFU010000520.1 GCA_016522385.1 Pseudomonadota bacterium | reverse complement strand
GTTCAGTAGCCGCGTCGGCCAGTTCAGGAACTGGCCCAACAAGCGCCTTGGCCGCTGCGATCAGGGACAGTGCCCGCGGCTGTCCGATGCCGGGAACCGCCAGCAAATTCGCCAATTCTGCTGCAGCAAGATCTTCAGCTGTTTTAAAACCACCGCCCGCAAGCGGTTTTGCTAGAGCCGGGCCAATGCCCTTTACATCCAGAATAGAGGCCATGTTCCTTTTCCTTTTAATCCCCGTGCCAATTCTTGCCGGATCAATGGCCGCATCCGGTTTAATAATACACACTTAGCGTAAATCGTAAATCTGGGGAATCATTCCTCTACAAACTGGTTAAGCGCTGTAAAATGATCCGACATACACTACCTTGGTCTTCATGAGTTTCGACAAGCAACTGGCGTCTCTGTTTGGTTTGGACGATGCGGGTTGGCAACGGCATGCAAATCCCTGGTCGGGCTGGTCGCGGGTCACCATACCGATTCTGTTTGCGGCAGCTGTTTGGAGTCGGGTCTGGCTCGGATGGTGGGCTGTCTTGCCGGTTGCCGCTCTCATCGTCTGGACGTGGGTCAATCCGCGTGCCTTTCCGCCACCAAAATCGACGAACAACTGGATGTCGAAGGGCGTTCTCGGTGAGCGGATCTGGCTCGAGCGAGACAAGGTTGCGATCCCGCGCCATTACATCGTGCTGGCGAACAATCTGTCGGTTGTCGGCGCCGCCGGCCTTGCGGCGATGGCCTGGGGTCTCATTGCACTCAGCATTTGGCCTACGGTATTCGGTCTTGCCCTGATCTATCTGTCAAAGCTCTGGTTTATCGACCGGATGGTGTTCTTGTTCGATGAGATGAAGGACACCAACCCTATCTACCAATCCTGGCTTCGCTAATGCAGTTGTGAGATGAGCAAAAGTGTATGCGGTTTTGCGCCTGCATCCAGTTCTAACTTGTTGACGGCGATCAGGATCACTTTTGCTAGACCCAATCAAAAGTCATCCTAATCTAGCAACCATTCTCGATATCGCCTACTGATTCGCCCATGGACCTGCGGATTTCACAGATCGGCAAGGATGATGCAGCGGTGATTGCACACCTGCATGCTGACAGCATGCGGGCGACCTATCGCGGCATTCTGCCCGATGACTACCTGGAAAACCAGGTCGCGGCAGAGCGGGCCACGCACTGGACAGACGCACTGGCGAATGACGAGTATGCACTCGTACTGCTGGCCACCGCGGATACCGGTCCGGTCGGCTTCATCGCCGTCAGGGATGACCATGACAAAGAGTATGATGCAACCATTATGCATCTGCATGTCGTGCCGCAGATGCAGGGCAGGGGGCTCGGCCGACGGCTGATCGCCGATGCTACCGAAATTCTGGCAGCGCGTGGTGCGGTAAGTATCTGCCTTTGGGTTTTTGAGGGCAACGTAGCGGCAATCCGGTTCTATGAACGCCTTGGTGGTGTCACTGATGCCTATGGGACAGACAAGTTTGCCGGATCTTATGCCGCCGACAGGCGCATCGGCTGGCCGGACATTGGCGCGCTGGTGAGCGCATGTACTGCGGACAATGCGCGATGAGCCGTACGATACTGCTCGCTGAAATCATGCACGAGACCAATACGTTCAATCGCATCGCCACGACCCGGCGAGAATTTGAAACGCGCTATTGGCTGGAAGGCGATGGAGTTCGGCAAGGCCTGCGCGACACCAACACCGAGATTTGCGGATTTCTCGATGCCGCCGATCAGCGCGGCTGGACGATCGTCCATCCACTGGCGGCCTCGGCCAGTCCGTCCGGCCCGATGACGGCCGAGGATTGGGCGCAGGTGGTCGAACTGATTGTCGCTCCGTTGCGGCGCCAATCCTTCGATGCCGTGGTTCTGGTGTTGCACGGGTCGATGGTGACGGAGACAACGCTCGATGCCGAAGGCGATTTGCTGGCAAAGGTCAGATCTCTTGCCGATCCCCACACGGTCATCGCGACCACGCTCGACCTGCACGCCAATGTGTCGCCCGCAATGGTCACCAATGCCGACATCATTATGGCCTATCGGACCTATCCACATATCGATCAGTATGACCGCGCGCAACACATGACGCAGTTGCTCGACCGCGTATTCGCTGATCGCCTCGAGCCGAGGATTGGCTGCGCGCGCCGCCCGATGATGGATGCGGCCAATCACGGCCAGACAGCAGAAGGTCAACCCATGCTCGAACTGCTGGCACAAGCCGAACGTATCGAGCAGGATCCACGCGTGCTCTGCGCCTCTATCCAGATAGGCTTTCCCTGGGCCGACGTACCGGACCAGGGTCCATCGGTATTGGTAACCGGTCTCGATGAAGAACATTGCACTGCAAAGGCCGAAGAGCTGATGGAAGCGGTGTGGCAAAGCCGCCATCAAACCCAGCTTGCGTTTCCATCGCCCGATGACGCCGTGGCAAGAGCAATGGTCGGCAAACCCGGTGATGCGCCGCTTGTGTTGGCCGACTTCGCCGACAATCCGGCCGGCGGCGCCTACGGCGACAGTCCCAATCTGCTGCGACATATGCTTGATACCGGACTTGAAAATGCCGCCTTTGCCACCATCGCCGATCCAAAAACCGTGGCCGCGGCCGAAGCTGCAGCTGAGGGTGCCGAAATTGCTGTCGAGCTGGGCGGTAGGGGTGCGCCCGATATCACGCCGCCGTTGGCAGCTCGGGCAAAGGTGTTGCGGTTAGGCGACGGAAACTACATCTGCGCCGGGCCCATGTGGCGGGGCGTTGCCTTTTCCATGGGCCCATCAGCCGTGCTCGAGATCGCAGGCATCGAGGTGATTGTGTCTTCTGTACCGACAGCAGTGATGGATCTCAACGTGTTCCGCTCAATGGGCATCGAACCGACCTGCAAGACCACCTTGGCCATAAAGAGCCGTAACCATTTCAAAGCGGCCTACGCGCCGATCGCCCGCGAGACCATGCTCGTCGATGCCGGTGGCATCGCCTCGATGCGCCTGGCCGAACTCGAGTATCGGCATATCCGCCGGCCCGTTTGGCCGCTAGACAACATAGACGGATAGCGACTGGCGGTTAGAGCGTTTCTTTCTCATGTGGAAACATTCGATGGCCCAAATCCGGTCACTCGGCTAGTTACGGAACGCAGCGCGATGTGGGTCATCGGGCAAGTTCGGTAACGACGTCCGATGGCCGGATTTGGGCCACCCAAGGCCGTGTTTCTGCGCCCGCTGGACGTCGTTACGCTCCGCTTGTGGTCAACCAGAGCACGGCGCGAAGCATGCCTAGCCAGCAGACGCAGGAACGCGGTCAAATGATTCCATATGACAAAGACACGCTCTAGGCCACGTCACGCTGTTCAGGCGCGAACCGCTGATAGAAGTTGTGTCCCGCTTTGGCCATCTGCACCAGCAGCCGGCACGGCTTGTAGCGGTTCCCATGCAGCTTTTGGTAACGCTTGCATTTGGCGACGAATTGAGCCGCACCCATCGTGTCGATGTAAGACAGCGGTCCACCCGTATAAGGCGCAAAGCCGAAACCGAGAATGGCGCCGACATCGGCTTCGCGCACATCGGTGAGCACGTTTTCTTCAAAACAACGTGCCGTCTCGAGTGCCTGAATCAACAACAGGCGTTCCTGGATGGTTTTCACATTGAAGTTAGCGCCAACCGCCGTCGGTGCAATGTCTCTAATGCCCGGCCAAAGGCGTTTCTTGCCGCCTTGCGGATAATCATAGAAACCCTTGCCGTTCTTGCGCCCGAATCGCCCCCGTTTGTCGACCATCTCGGCCAGAATGCGGTCCATGGGACCCTCGACATACTTGTCTCCAAGATCGGCCTTGGTCGCCTGAATGATCTTCCACGACAGATCGAGTGCTACTTCATCGTTTAGGGACAGCGGCCCGACCGGCATGCCAGCCATGCGGCCGGCATTTTCGATGAGAGCAGGCGGTACGCCCTCTTCCAACATGTGATGGCCTTCGCCAAGATAGGTGGTCACCACGCGTGACGTGAAGAAACCGCGGCTATCATTGACCACGATTGGCGTCTTCTTGATCTGGCGGACATAGTCGAGAGCCTTAGCGATAGCCGTATCGCCAGTCCTTTTTCCGACGATGATTTCAACCAGGTTCATCTTGTCGACGGGCGAGAAGAAATGAACCCCAATGAAATCCTTCGGCCGCTTGACGTATTTTGCCAGCCCAGTGATCGGCAGCGTCGATGTGTTCGACGACATGATGGCGCCGGGTTTCAGCCTGATCTCGGCCTGCGGCAACACATCCGACTTCAATTCACGGTTCTCGAACACCGCCTCGATGACCAGATCACAGCCTTTCAATGCATCGTAGTCGTCAGTGGCGGTAATCTGCCCAAGCAGTGCGGTCTTGTCGGTCTCGCTCGCCTTGCCGCGGGCAATTGCCTTGTCCATCAGGCCTGCAGAGTGGGCCTTGCCCTTGCTGGCGCCGGCCTGATCGCGATCCAGCAGAACCACCTCCAGGCCTGCTTTGGCCGACACGTAGGCAATCCCAGCACCCATGAAGCCGGCGCCGACAATGCCCAGTTTTTTCACGCTCTGTTCATCAGTCTCGTCTGGTCGCCGCGCGCCTTTGCCGAGCGCCTGCTTCGACAGGAACAGCGAGCGAATCATGTTCTTGGATTGTGGCCCCTTGAGCAGCGAAGTGAAGTAACGTGCTTCGATGGCAAGGCCGGCATCGATCGATTTCACCGTCAGGCCCTCATAGACGCATTTCATGATTGCCCGCTGGGCGTCGTAATTGTCATAGGTCTTTTGACGATAGAGCGCATTAGCTGCCGGCCAAAGCATCATGCCTTGCCGAGAGTAGACCGCACCGCCCGGCACGCGGAAATTCTTGACGTCCCAGGGCTGTTCGGCCGTCGGCTCCTCCTTGAGCCATCGCCGTGCCTCTGCAAGTAGTTGATCTGTCGGCACGACCTTGTGGATCGCACCTAGATTTGCCGCCTTGGCGACGTCGACATGCCGGCCTTCCAGCATCAGTTGCAGGGCGTCCTGCGCACCGATCAACCGCGGCAGGCGCTGGGTACCGCCGGCGCCCGGCATCAGGCCAACTTGAGATTCGGGCAGGCCCAACTTGGCAGACGGATTATCGCTCGCAACCCGGTAATGACACGCCAGGCAGATTTCAAACCCTCCGCCCAGAGCGGTGCCGTTGATCGCTGCCGCAAACGGCTTGCCGACCGTCTCCAGCCGGCGCAGCAGCTTGCTAAGCCTGTTGTCGTGCAATTCGCGCGTTGCTGCCAGTTCGCCTTCGCGTGCATGCGTTGCAGCATAGCGCTTGGCTGATGCTTCCAGCAGCGACAAGTCAGCCCCAGCGCAGAATGATTTTTTGCCGGACGTGATGATGGCGCCCTTGATGGCGTTATCAGCCGCAACCCGATCGATGAAGGCCTCAAGCTCGTTCATCACGCCGTCATTGATGACGTTCATCGTTTTGCCGTCCATGTCCCAGATGGCAAGCGCAATCCCGTCGCCGCCCACTTCGACGGTGAAGTCCTGAGTGCTCATGAAACTACCTCACACGCGTTCGATGATTGTCGCGGTGCCCATGCCAGCACCAATGCACAAGGTGATGAGAGCAGTATTGAGATCGCGCCGTTCCAATTCATCCAGCACGGTGCCAAAGATCATTGCTCCGGTTGCGCCAAGCGGATGGCCCATGGCGATCGCCCCACCGGCGACATTGACCTTGTCCGGGTGAAGTTCCAGGTCCTGCATATAGCGCAGCACGACTGAGGCAAACGCCTCATTGATCTCGAACAGATCGATGTCCGTAACATCCATCTTGGCTCGTTTCAGCGCCTTGCGGCTGGCATCGGCCGGCGCGGTCAGCATGATGGCAGGCTCTGAACCGATATTGGCAAACGCCTTGATTCGCGCCCGCGGCGCCGCGTCGAGCTTCTTGCCGGCCGCCTTGCTTGCCAACAAAACAGCTGCCGCGCCATCGACGATGCCTGAAGAGTTGCCGGCATGGTGCACATGGTCAATTGATTCCAGCTCCGGGTAGCGCTGTACCGCTACGGCATCGAATCCGTAGTCCTCGCCAAACGCGATGAAGGAAGGCTTCAGCGCTGCCAACGACTGCATAGTGGTATCCGGGCGCATGTGTTCGTCGTGACCAAGGATCGTCAACCCGTTGATATCGTTTACCGGGACGACTGAGTTCTTGAAATTGCCGGCCGACCAGGAGGCGTGCGCACGTTTTTGACTTTCCACTGCATAGGCATCGACGTCATCGCGGTTGAAGCCGTATTTAGTCGAAATCAGGTCGGCCGAAATCCCCTGCGGCAAGTAATAGCTCTTGAGCGCGATCGACGGATCGACCGGCCAGGCGCCGCCAGAGGCACCAATCCCGATCCGGCTCATTGATTCGACGCCGCCACCGATTACCAGATCGTGCTGGCCCGACATCACCTCCGAAGCCGCGAAGTTGATGGCATCCAGACCAGAGGCACAGAATCGGTTGATCTGGATGCCGGGTACGCATTCGTCATATCCGGCATGGAGGACAGCTGCCCGGGCGATATCACCACCGGCTTCACCGACCGGGTCGACGCAGCCTAGCACCACATCATCGACCTTCTTAGTGTCAACCGCATTGCGCTCACGCAGTGCGCCGAGCGTTTGGCTGGCCAGCTCAAGGGCGGTAACCGAGTGCAGCGAACCATCGGGTTTGCCTCGGCCACGCGGTGTGCGCACGTGATCATAAACGAAGCAATCGGGCATAGGGGACCTCCGAACTGACTGACAGGGCCTGAGTCTCACCGTACCCTAGAGCGTACGTGCGATGAGCAGCTTCATGATCTCGTTGGTGCCGCCATAGATTCGTTCCACCCGGGCATCTCGGTACATGCGCGCAATCGGGTATTCGTTCATATAGCCGTAACCGCCATGCAATTGCAGGCATCGGTCGATCAGATTGCATTGCAAATCGGTCAACCAGTACTTCGCCATCGAAGCTGTCGCCGGATCAAGGCTGCCGTTCAAATGCCGCGCGACGCAATGATCGACAAATACTTTAGCTACGGTGGCTTCGGTCTTCATTTCAGCCAGCTCGAATTGCGTGTTCTGGAACTCGATGATCTTCTTTCCGAAGGCCGAACGTTCCTTGACGTAGGCGACGGTCTCTGCGAGCGCCCGCTCGATGCGGCCCATCGCCTGGAGCGCAATCAGTAACCGCTCCTGTGGTAGCTGTTCCATCAACTGAACGAAACCCTGGCCCTCCTCGGGTCCCAGCAGTGCCGATGCCGGCACTTTAACATCGTCAAAAAACAGTTCTGATGTGTCATTGGACTTGAAACCGATCTTGTCCAGGTTGCGGCCACGCCGGAAGCCCTCCACTTGATCGGTCTCGACGGCAAAAAGTGACGTGCCCTTGGCGCCGGCGCTCGGATCTGTTTTGGCGACAACGATGATAAAATTGGCCAACTGACCGTTAGTGATAAACGTTTTCTGACCATTTATGACATACTGGTTTCCATCCTTGCGCGCCGTTGTCTTGACCCCTTGCAAGTCCGAGCCGGCCGCCGGCTCGCTCATGGCGATCGCGCCGATATACTGGGCGCTCACCAGTTTTGGCAGCCAGTTCCTTTTCTGATCTTCGGAACCATAATGAAGGATGTAGGGAATAACGATGGCGTTGTGCAGCGGCGCGCCCCAACCGTCAATGCCCATACGAGTCGCCTGATAGGTGATCACTGCATCATGTGCGAAAGATCCGCCAGGACCGCCAAATTCTTCCGGAACCTCAGCACCGAGCAGCCCCATTTCCCCAGCCTTTGACCAAATGTCGCGGTCAAAACAGCCCTGTTCCTCGAAGCGCTCATAGTGCGGCGCACACACCTGCTCATAAAAACTCCGACACGCTCTTTCCAGCATGTCGTGTTCCTCGTTCATCCACGAGGCCCGCGGCAAGTCGAGTTGATCCATATGCGGTTCACATCCCCAAGCTGTTAGTCTGGTGTAGAGGCGATGCTAGCAGCAAGAATGGCACAATAACAGGTACGCGCGCCAGTGTCCCCGGAACGCGTACCAGACATCAGGTTGGATCAAGCACTCACGCCGATTCGGCGAGCTTAGCGGTCTTTTCCTTTAACATGCCATCGACAATATCGCATGTCCGCTCGAGATCGGCGATGGCATCGTCAATTTCAATACGCTGTTCACGCAAAGCAACGAGCCTTTCACGCAACTTCTTCGATGCAACGGTCAATTGTGTCATCTGACCATCGCGAAGCTTATACAGATCGAGCATCTCCTTGATTTCTTCAAGAGAAAAACCAACCCGTTTTCCGCGTAGAATCAGTTGCAGACGCGCCCGGTCACGATAGTTGAAGATGCGCGTCCAACCGCGCCTTGCCGGCGCCAAAAGTCCCTTTTGCTCATAAAAACGCAACGTACGTGGTGTGACATCGAATTCGCGGCATAACTCGGTAATAGAATAAGTCTTGTCACGATCCGAGCGCTGCTGTGTTCTACTGTCAGTCATATGATTCCTCGTGTTAGTTACCTCGAACTGTTTCGACCCTTCGAATGAACGCAGGCCATATGGCAACGCACCACGTTGACGTCAACGCGATCGCGTTCGTCTGCGACATACTTACCCAAGCGCTATTTCTCGCCCACCCGTCTTAGCCCGGCTACCAACTTGGTCCAAATACTAAGGTGACGTCAAGTGAGATATACGTGAACATCCAGTGAAAATCCGCCGATTTAACTGAATGTTTACCAAAGTTGTAAAGCTTTAGGGTCGCGAGGCTGTGTGGGGCAGAATTATTCATAACC
>JAEKFU010000444.1 GCA_016522385.1 Pseudomonadota bacterium | reverse complement strand
CACCGCGGATATTGCGCTGATAGGCACCCCCGAGGGACTGCGAACTATTAAAGTGGACAAGTGGCATGAGTGACTATGACTATGATCTGTTCGTCATCGGCGGCGGCTCGGGCGGCGTGCGCGCCGGCCGAATTGCAGCACAGTATGGCGCCAAGGTTGGCGTGACCGAGGAGTACCGCTACGGCGGCACTTGCGTGATCCGCGGCTGCGTGCCGAAGAAGCTGTTTGTCTATGCCAGCCATTTCTCGGATGACTTTGCCGATGCCGCCGGGTTCGGTTGGACCGTCAATGGCGCATCCTTTGATTGGCCGACACTGGTCGCCAACAAGGACGTCGAAATCGAACGCCTCAGCAAGATCTATATCGCCAATTTGGAAAAGGTCGGCGCCGAGGTCTTCAAGTCGCGTGCTGAACTGGTTGACCCCCACACTATCGATCTGATCAACGAAGGACGCAAAGTCACGGCCGAGCGCGTCCTGATCGCCACAGGTGCAACCCCGTTTGTGCCGGAGTTTTCCGGTGCTGAACACACCATCACATCCAACGAAGCCTTTCACCTCGACAGATTACCTGACAGCATCGCTGTGGCAGGCGGCGGCTATATTGCCGTTGAGTTTGCCGGTATCTTCAACGGCCTGGGTGTCGAGACCAGGCTCCTCTACAGAGGTGAGCAGATCCTGCGTGGCTTCGATGATGATCTGCGTAACCACCTCGCAGGAGAAATGGCCAAGAAGGGAATCACCGTCCAGACCGGCACGGTGATCGAAAGTCTGGCAGAAACAGACAGCGGCTACAAAGTTGCAACCAGTGACGGCAAAAACTTCCATACTGGGCTGGTCATGTTTGCCACTGGACGCCGCCCGAATACAGAGGGGCTTGGCTTGGACAAGGCCGGAGTTGAAATCGACGACAAGGGTGCGATCATCGTCAACGGCTTCTCACAGTCCAACGTCGCCAACATCTATGCCGTCGGTGATGTCACCGACCGGGTCAATCTCACTCCGGTCGCCATCCGCGAGGGCCATGCCTTTGCCGACACCGTCTATGGCGACAAGCCGACGGCCGTCGATCACAGTAACATTGCGACGGCGGTCTTCTCGCAGCCGGAGCTGGGCACAATCGGTCTGACCGAGGCGCAAGCCCGTGAAGCCGTTGAAGAGGTTGATATCTACAAATCGGTCTTCAGCCCAATGAAACACACACTGTCCGGTTCAGATGAAAAGATGCTGATGAAACTAATCGTCGACGCGGCCAGCGATAAGGTTCTGGGTTGCCACATCATAGGCCCCGATGCCGGCGAGATGGCACAGCTCCTGAGCATCGCCATCAAGATGGGCGCCACCAAGGCCGATTTCGACGCCACCATCGCGGTTCATCCGACTGCTTCGGAAGAACTGGTCACGATGCGCGAAAAGTGGATCGGTTAGTTGCTAGATTTGAGCTTTCAATAGGTTGTTGATTTGGAACCATTCTGGCGGAGCGATTTTCCGGCAAATCCGGCGTATTGTTCCGCAGGCCGGATCTGGATACGGGCAAGGAGCAATGCGCCGGATTTGCCGGAACATCGCCCGCCGCGGGGCAAGCAGAATTGATTCCAAATCAACATGAAACGCTCTAATCCAAAATCTCAAAATGCGCTTCGACCGGCTTTTGGCTGTTGATGTCCAGTATGTCTTGCGGGCAGGCTGACATCACCACAATGCAATCCATCTTGGCCCGCAGCTGCACAAAATCGCCGGGTTTTGACAATGTCGGATCGAACGACAGCGAACCGTCCTGCTGCCACGGGATGTTCATGAACAGATTGAGCGAGTCCGGCGTATAGGGCAGGGTGATGCCAAGTTCCGCCAGTGCCGCATGCATGTTGTCCTTGCAGTTGTCGTGATACGTGGTGCAGCCGAGCAGGCCGTAGCGTTCATTGTCGCAAGGCGCCATCAGTGTATCATGTCGCCCAGGCGACGTATCTTCTTCAAGGGTCAAGAGCGGCCGGCGCCGGTTGGTGTAAAGATCGTCCCCGGTCACCGGGAACAGTCGCGCCCATGTTGCCCGGCAATGTTCCATACCGACATATTCCGTCAGATGGCCTGACACAAATCCCCAAAAATCGACGACTTGGGTACCGTGCGTGTTGATGATTTTGATCGCCTGGCCGGCACCGAGCCGCACAGCCTTGCCGCGTCGCGCCGGGACTTCCTGTGTTTCTGCCATCTGGCCCACCCTGAAAATTCACTTTAGTTTGTTAGCAGGTCCTGGAAAGCTTAGCATGCGGAGGTGCCATGAAAAGCGAAGTTTCAAAAATCGCCTGCGATGCGGCGGCCAATGTTTCACAGGATCGTCTGTGGCAATGTTTGATGGACCTTGCCGCAGTCGGCGGGCTACCGGATGGCGGTGTGTGCCGACATGCCCTTTCGCCTGAAGACATCGAAGCACGTGCGATGTTGATCGGCTGGGCCGAGAGCCGCGGCTATGAGGTTAGTGTAGATGAGGCGGCAAATCTTTGGGTGCGACGGCGTGGCACACACCGCGATGCAGAACCGGTAATTGCCGGCAGCCACATGGATTCTCAGCCTGCCGGCGGTAAGTTCGATGGTGCCTATGGCGTGCTTGCCGCATTCGAGGCGTTGCAGGCGATGGATGCGGCGGGCATCGAGACCCGCAGACCGGTCGACATGGTCGCGTGGACCAATGAAGAAGGCGGCCGGTTCGATCGTGGCTGCACGGGGTCGTCAGTATGGTCCGGCGATATGCCGCTGGAAGATTATCTTAATGATGTCGGCGTGGATGGTGTGCGTTTCGGCGATGCCTTGCGCGCCACACTGGAGGCCACTCCTGATCTGCCGCGCCGGCCGCGTAGTTTTGCAGCCCATGCCTATGTCGAGCCACATATCGAGCAAGGGCCGGTACTGGAGGCCAATGGCGTTCCGATCGCAGCGGTGACATCAATCCAGGGTGTGCGTTGGATGAATATCGAGTTCTTTGGTGCGGCTGGTCATGCCGGCACGACGCCACATGCCGTGCGTCGCGATGCTTTTCAGGCCGCTCACCGTGCCGTTGCCTCTCTCAATTCATTGATGGACGATCCCAACGATGTTATTCGGTTCACCGTCGGGCGTATCGTCGTGGAGCCCAACTCGCCCAACACAATCCCAGAACGCGTGTTGTTCTCAATCGACTTTCGTCATCCTGACAAGGCGTTGCTGAACGAAAAGTGCCGCGTGATCCAAGCGTCGGTGGCCGAAGCGGCCGGTCCCTGTTCGTTTAACATTACTCCGACGACCCACATGGATCCCACGCTGTTTCCGCAAGATCTTGTCGATCGCATCGAGGCTTCGGCGGCAGCACTTGGCCATGGCTGCCTGCGGCTTGCCTCCGGCGCGTTTCATGATGCGCTTTATGCGGCCAAGAATTGTCCATCTGCGATGATCTTCATCCCGTGTCGGGGCGGCCTGTCACATCATCCCGACGAGTGGGCCGAACCTGCGCATTGCGCCATCGGTGCCGCGGTCCTAACAGCCACGCTCGTCGATCTGGCAAATGACTAAGAACAATCAATATTTACGGTTTTGCTATTGGCGTGGCCTGATTTGGTGCTGGCTAGCCGCGAAAGCCCCTAGTATGGCCTTCATCAACCGTTGAGCGGTGACATCTAATAATAAGAATAGCCCACTTCCGGCATGTAATTGCGTGGATTAGGCCATTATCGCGCCATCCGGCGTCGAAAATGCCCGGCATCGCCATCCTCCGCATGGTACCAAACTGAATCAATCCATGCACATGACCTGACCGCCGCAACCGTAAGTGTTCATTGGTTCTTGGCCCTCTTGATAAGCATCATTAATAAAGAAATCAGACTTAATAATTTCAATTGACGCGCCAGCTCACTTAAGGTGAAGTGGAATCGGTGAGGGATTCATATAGGGAAGTGCCGCTGGAGTGAGGGCCGGCGGCGCAACGCATGGCGGTGAGAACAGCGGCGGTTCAGTAATGACCTGTATCGGCAGGTGTGGGACATGACGACCAGCACGGACTGGTTCGGCATGATCGTCACGGACACTGCTAGCTCGTCTTAATTTTCCCTGAATGCTTCACGGTTTGCAGCCTATCGTCAAAGACTGGCTGTAGCGGTAAGTATTGAGGGAGGTCAATTATGGTCACCAAAAATGAAGAGCAATTGTACTCGATCGGCGATTTGTGTCGCGAGTTCAACGTAACTCCGCGGGCGGTTAGATTCTATCAAACCAAGGGCATTCTCCATCCATCCAGACGGGCAGGTGGACTGACGCGTGTTTTCAGTCGGCGCGACCGAGTCCGGCTGAAACTTACTCTGCGCGGCAAGCGGGCCGGTTTTACCCTGATTGAGATAAAGGAAATTCTTGATGTTTATGATCAGGAGGACGGCCCCCGGCGGCAGCAGCAGATGATCGTGGAAAAGGGCAGGGAACAGGTCAAGTTCCTGCGTGAGCAAATCGCCGAGCTCACCGCGGCGGCCGATGAGCTGGAAAGAGACTGTGCGCTGGTCGAGCAAGGCGGCATTCGCCTGGCGGATCCGCCGGCATTGCATAACCAGGAAAGGCGTCAGCTCTGATCAGTAAGTAACCGGTCGCCGCGTTCGTCGATGATCTGCTTGGCCTTGCGGATGCTGAAGGCATCGGCATCTTCTTTCGACCAATAGGTATCGGCGCGGATGAACCGGTGCGCCGGCCCGTCCGGTTCGCCTTCGCGGGTGATGACGCCGGCAACGTTCCACTGCCCC
>JAEKFU010000346.1 GCA_016522385.1 Pseudomonadota bacterium | reverse complement strand
GCCTTCGACAACCGTACGTTCATCGACCTCAAGGCCGAGCGCTGCCAATCGTGACTTCAGATCGTCTGCCATTTCCCGCTCGCGGCGTTGTGGTGCCGGCGCATCGTCGACCGGATTGACGCTTGGGATCGCAATCAGGCCGCACAGATCATCGACCAGCCGCTGAACGGAAGGCGCAATGGTGTTGCCGGGAAGGCGCTTGTCCATAGGCGGTCTTGTCCAATTGTCAGGTGACAGCCCGTTCAAGTCCGACACGGGCGTTCGGTCGACCGCCATCCGCCAGGGCGACGATCATCATTATCTCGTCCGGCCGCGGGCTGTCGCCGACCGAAACTGTTATCGCATCGAAATGGGGGAAGGACCAGGCATCGTCCTTGTGGCCGAGCGGCACATCGATTGATGCGCCAGCCGCGCCGACCTTGCCGGCCGACGGGATCAGTGCCTTGCCGCCGCCGATCGGCTCACGCATCGCTTTGCCGAGCTTGGGGTGAAGCATGGCGTGACCGTGCTCGAGGTCGCCCCCGACACCGACGATGGCCGCCTTGCCATAGGAGATGACCGCCCTCGGCAGGATCTCCAGGGCATGGCTGGTCAGGATTTCACCCAGTTCAGCGCCTGCATCGAACAGTGCCGACAGATCGAATTCGAACTGGCCGGCAAACGGGTTGGGGATGATGCCGGCAGCGGCGACACGGGTTATTTCCGGATCAGCCTGTTTGCCGGCTTCAGCACGGATAATCTCCTTGTAGACAGCGATCTTGCGTATGTTCATGCCGGTCTCCCCAGTTAGTAAATGCCGTAGGCAACAGCGTTGTCGCGACGCGTGACCCTGCCGGCCCTGACCCTGTCAACCACATCGGCCAGGTCACCGGCAAATTGATCCACCACAGCGGCATCGTGCTGCACGCTCAGCATGAGCAGGAGCGACGCTGGCTCGGTCTGCAGGTTCATCATCCAACCTCGCTCCATCAGTTCATCACCGACGGCAACCATGTCAAGTTCCGGCGATCCGAACGAAAAATGCACACCTTCCGGTTCGCCATGTACCGCAATGCCGGGAATGGCGTTGATCGCCGCGACCAGCCGGTCGGTCGATGTGAGCGTCTGTGCCATCCGTGCCTTGTAGCCCTCATAGCCCAGGTAGTTCATCACCGCCCACGCAGAGGCCACCGGCCCGGCGTTGCGCGAGCCTGACATGGTGTCACTCAGATAGGGGCCGGCCGGCCAGATATCGGAGGCAAAATTCTGGAACTGCTTGTCATCCCTGTTGCGCAGGACCACTGCCGAGCAGCCGCGCATGGCATAACCGTACTTGTGGAAGTCGATCGAGATCGACCGCACCCCCGCCAGCCTGAAGTCGAAGGTTGGAACCGGCCGGTCGAGCGCCTCGGCAAAGGGCAGCACGAAGCCGCCGATGCAGCAGTCGGCATGCAGCCAGATGTCATGCTCCTCGGCAAGTCTCGACATTTCGCGAAGCGGGTCGACCAGGCCGTAGGGGAACGGCGGCGCACCACCCACCATCATGATCGTCCGATCGCTGATCGCCTGCCTGACGTCAGCCGCATCGGCCCGGTAGTCCGTGCTGCGCGGCAGCTGCACCACCTTCAAACCGAGTGCATGGGCGGCCTTGTTGAACACAGGATAAGTGGTGTGGGTGAGAACGATTTCCGGTGCCGTGATGGCCGGTTTCAATGCACGGGCCCGTTCGCGGGCCACCTTCATGGCAAGAAACAGGCTTTCCGAACCCCCGGTCGTGATCGTCACCGGGCAATCGTCAGCGGCGTTGAGCAGTGCCCGCACGAAGTCGCCTGTCTCTTGCTCGTATCGCAAGACGCTCGGGTGCAGGCCGTGCCGGTGGGTGACGTTGTCGCCGATATGTTTCAGGAAGGCTTCACGCGCAACGAATGCAACGTCGTCTCCGGCGTAATAGGATGACGAGAGGTTCCTTTTGCTCGTCCAATGGACATCGCCGCGCCGGCCCTCATCGATATCGGCTTCGATCTGTGCCCAGGAGCGGCCAACCGGCGTCACCGGCCAATTTGATGCGATCATTCCGTATCTCCTCTGATTGACGGACAATAGCGGGCAAGACGCAATAGAATCTCGCAATTTGCTGTATTTGGCGATATGGTTTTGCGTATTCGCCCTTTCGGCGCCAAAATCTTGCGAACACCCTCATGATTGACCGGCTGGATGCCAAGATCCTCGACCTCATGCAACGCAACAACCGGCTGACGGTCGAACAGATCGGTGCCGAAGTCGGGCTTTCGCCATCCGCCTGCCAGCGCCGCGTGGCGCGGCTGAGGGCCGACAAGGTCATTTGCGGTGATGTGTCGGTCATTGACCCGGCCAAGGTCGGCAAGCGGCTGACGATGATCATCGAGGTTACACTTGAGCGGGAGAACCCGGAGACCGTCACCCGCTTCAAGCAGGCCATGCGCAAGAATCCCCAGGTGATGCAATGCTACTATGTGACCGGCGACAAGGATTTCATCCTGATCGTCACCATGCGCGACATGGAGGAGTTCGAGGTTTTCCAGAACGAGTTCTGCACCCAGAACCCGGGCATCAGCCGGTTCTCAACCTCGGTGGTTGTCGACACGGTCAAGATCGGTCTGGCTGTTGCCATCAATGCCGACATCAAGGCCGATTAGAGGTCTGTTCCTGACAGCAGAGTTTTAAGCTGCCCCGTCCGAATTTTGCTCGACTGGCTCTAAGGCAAAGGGGAGGGAGTCAATCCGGCAAGCCCGCTTGTTTTATGGCATTGCGGAAGCGGGAGGCCAGTTCAGGGTCGCGGAACGGTCTGCTCTCAGCGAAGCGGTCTGCCGAAAACAGGGGATCGGCGCGCAGGACCTGTTCGACGGCCTTGCGGGCTTGTTCCGCATCGCCATTTTCCGCATGGACGGCCGCCAGCAGCGCATAGGAGAGGCTAAAATCGGGGTCGATGTCGTTCGCACCGTTAAGGGCCGCGATGGCCTCGTCGGTCTGCCGCAGGATCCAGTGACAGAAGGCTTCGTTGTAGAGGTACCAGGCCGGATAGACCTGGCAGTAGCGCTTGGCGAGTTCAAGCTGTCTCAGTCCCTCTTCGGCCAGTCCGCAGCAGCGTAGCGTGATCGTGGCAAGGGCGATGGCATTGGCTTCGCTATGGGCAGCGCGCAATGCCTGTCGCGCCAGCGCAAGGGCGCTGTCAAAGTCGCGCATCGTCGTCATGATGACGCTTCGCATCGACAGCACATCGGCATTTTCCGGTTCGAGAGCCAAGGCCTTGTCGCTTGCTTCAAGTGCCATCTCGAAAGAGCGCTGCGGGGATTCGCTCCAGCCTTCGTTTGCGGCTTCCTTCCAGTGGGCTTCTGCCAGCGAGCCCCAGGCGAAGACATAGTCGGGATCAAGGACTGTGGCCTGCTCGATCAGTTTGCGCCCTTTCCGCACACTGTCCTTGCGGTGCAGATGCACAAGGTCGCGGCCTTCAAAGGCAAGCTGCCAGGCCTCGACATTGCGCGTATTGCTTGCCGCAAG
>JAEKFU010000286.1 GCA_016522385.1 Pseudomonadota bacterium | reverse complement strand
GAGCTCAACAGCGTTGCAATCCACCCGGCAGCCTTTGTGGCAATGTCCGAGGCGGATTCGGGCAAGTTGAGGTTGGCGCGCTCCAGCGCCGACTTCAGCGAATCGGGTGCGGCATCATCAAACAACTTAACGAGTGCCGTAATATAACCGGGCAAATTTTCGGCAAACTTGGCGATCTGATCACCAAGCATTGGCACGAGCAACAGGATGAGCAGGGCAAAGACCAGGAAACTGACCGCGAGAATAATTCCCGTCGCCGCCAGCCTGGGCAGACCCCAGCGCTCCAGCATGTCGGCAACGGGATCGAGAAAATAGGCGAGCACAAGACCGGCGATAAATGGCAACATAATGTCGCCGAGCAACCACAAGCACAGAACCAATGCCAACAGTGCGACGAACCAGAAAATAAGTTGTTTTTGCAGCGTCATCGTGTCTCCGTACGACTGGAAACGGACACATCGCCATTCCCATTGGCCATGTGCCTGATCCAATCGCGCAGGTAGATTGCGCCCGACCCGACCGTCAAGATACCGACTGCGACCGAACCCCAGATAATCAGATGCGTGTTCTCATAGCCAAAGCCCGGTAGACCAAGTGCGACACCTGCCAGAACGATCTGGCCAGCTGTGTTGGCCTTGGACACCAACAACGGCTGGATGGCCATCGGCCGTTCAAGGAACCAGGCAAGCAGTAGACCGCCAACGATCATGAAATCGCGGCTGGCAACCAGGATCACCAGCCAGACCGGTAGGACGTCGAGATAGCCGAGCGCAATATAAATGCTGACCAGCAGCAATTTGTCGGCAAGCGGGTCGAGATAGGCGCCCAAATTCGTCGATAGATGAAACCTCTTGGCAATGAATCCGTCGACAGCGTCACTCAAGCCCGCGGCAATGAAGACAAGGAATGCAATCGTCATCTGACCGGAGATGATCAACCAGACAATCAGCGGCACGGCAAGCATCCGGGCGATGGTTATAATGTTGGGGAGGCTCATCTAGGACGCGTCTGGTCGGTCAGTAAGCCTGCAGCACCCAGGTGCCGCCGACCAGAATGAGACTTAGGCGTTGCTGCTGCATCGCGGCGCGCAGGTTCTCAAATCCATTTACATATGTGAGCCGCACAATAGCGCCGTTGCTCGACAAGCTGCTGACATCAACCTCCTGGACACCCGATGTTATCGAGAGCTGACCTCTCAGCGCATTCCATTCATTGAGGCTGCTGAACGGTACGGCGACGTTGACGACCTGGACGTTGGAGTTCAGCAGCCCATTCGATTTGCGCGCCTGTTTCCATTTGAAGGTCATCACCGCGTGAAACCGGGCGGCGGCCTGCTTGGCTGCCGCTTCGATACCACCGTCCGTTGAGACATAGGTCTTGTCAAACTCAAGTTCGCCGAGCGGGGAAGCCCCCTGCATGGTGGCCCGCACGGAGTTGTTTCCGACCGGCTCGGCAATCGCGACTAGCACGGTCTCGGCGCCATAACGGTAGCCGACAGCCTGCAATTTTTGAATATCCTTTGCCAGAGCTTCTTCTGGAGTTAGGGACTGCGCGTCCGTCAAATCGCCAAGCGGAACAAGGACAGGCACCAAGGAATTTTCAGCCTTGAGCGATTGCCAGGCCTCACGCCAGGGGTTCTCATCCCAGACGACGACACCTTCATTCGAGCGCCAAACCGGTATCACAACGATGCGTGGCGCCTGCTCCTCGACGAGATTGAAGTTGATGCTGGCAAGCGCCTCACGGACCCGTTGCGGCAAAAACTTGATCGTCAGCTTGCCTATGTAACGTTGCGGGCCCGTGCGTTCTTGCTCGACCGACAAGCTGGCCATCAACCGGCCGATGTCGGAGGGTGTGAAGTCGGCAACCTTAGACGCAGCACCCTCATCGCCCAGACGCTCGACCAGAATGTGAAAGGCCTTGACCTGGGCTTGGGAAATGGCCTTCAGCTTGGCCTTTGCGGCATCGGTATCAGTCACATCGACTTCGACACCGGTCACCGTGAACAAGGCGTCGGCCTTGGCGAGGCTATCGCCAAGCACCACAACCAGCGCGTACAGGAAAAGGATTACCGCCCCTTGTGTGGTGCTAGGCAGCACGATTTGTAACCACTTCGACCGGCGCATCTTCTCTCCCGCAATCTGGCCTTGCGTTTCAGTACCCACCGCTTGGCACGATAAATTGTCCAAATCCACTACCACCCATACTTTTTTTGCTTGCAACGTATGATCGGTGCGCGGAAAACAGACTGCAAAACTGAGAACCGACGCGAATTTACTGTTTTCACCATTATGCCACAAGACAAGCGCAATCACCTGACCTACAAACAGGCAGGTGTCGACATATCAGCGGGAAACGCGCTCGTCGAGGCCATTAAGCCACTGGCTAAGTCCACCGCGCGAAAAGGCAGCCGATCGGCGCTAGGCGGATTTGGCGGGCTGTTCGACCTTAATGCCTGCGGCTACAAGGATCCAGTACTGGTCGCCGCCAATGACGGTGTCGGCACCAAGCTGCGGCTGGCGATTGAGACCGGCGTACATAACACCGTCGGTGTCGATCTGGTCGCGATGTGTGCCAACGACCTTGTCGTACAAGGTGCCGAACCACTGTTCTTTCTGGATTATTTCGCATGCGGTCGGCTCGATGTCGAGGTAACCCGCTCGGTCATAGCCGGTATTGCCGAGGGATGCCGGCAGGCCGGTTGTGCACTGATCGGTGGTGAAACCGCGGAAATGCCGGGCATGTATCAGGCAGATGATTATGATCTGGCAGGGTTTGCCGTCGGAGCAGTGGAACGGCGCAATATTCTGCCAAAACCCACGATTAGCCCAGGCGATATCATCATCGGACTGCGGTCGTCCGGTGCGCACTCAAACGGTTATTCGCTGATCCGCAAGCTGATTGAGTTGAATGATCTAGACTATGCCTCACCAGCGCCGTTCGCGGAGGACACGACGCTCGGCGAGGCGCTATTGGTTCCGACACGCATCTATGTCAAATCACTGCTTAGTGCCGTGCAGACGTGCAAGGGCATTAAGGGATTTGCCCATGTCACCGGCGGCGGTTTTGTGGAAAACATTCCACGGATCCTGCCGGAAGGCTCGGTGGCGCATATCGATCTGGGCACTATCGAACCGCCACCAGTTTTCGGCTGGCTGCAGTCGGCTGGCGGCATGGATGAACGCGAGATGTTGACAACGTTCAACTGTGGTGTCGGCATGATCTGCGTGGTGGCAGAGCAGCATGCCGATGGGGTTATGCTGACATTAGCGGAAATGGGCGAAGAGGTAGTCAGGCTCGGTGAGATTGCAGCTGCCAGGCAAAATGGTGAACCGGTGGAATTTTTAAATCACCTCGAGTTCGACGCGTTATGACTTCGCGCTGCCAAACCGCGATCCTGATCTCCGGTCGTGGCTCGAATATGCGAGCCCTCATCGAGGCGGCTAAGGTAGTCGATTATCCCGCGCGGATTGCCCTGGTTGTGTCGAATCGGCCGGATGCCGCCGGGCTTGATTTTGCGCGTAGCGAGAAGATCGCGGCGATTTCGATTGATCACAAGGTGTTCAAAGATAGGGCGAGTTTCGAACGTGAACTGGATGACACGCTCAAGGCCCACAATGTCGACCTGGTGGCTCTGGCCGGATTCATGCGCATTCTCGGAGATGATTTCGTTGCCGGCTGGCACGGCCGGCTCATTAATATCCATCCTTCACTGCTTCCGGCATATCGCGGCCTCAACACCCATAACCGCGCCTTGGCGGACGGCGCCATAGAGCATGGTTGTAGCGTTCACTTCGTGGTGCGGGAACTTGATGCCGGACCAGTCATTGCGCAAGGGCGGGTGGCCGTGCACGAGGGTGACACGGAGGCATCACTCGCGGCGCGGGTTCTCAATGTCGAGCATCAACTCTATCCGCGTGCGCTGGCAGCGGTTGCCAGTGGCCAAGTGCGCCTGGAAGGTGGCCGCGTGGTCGGGGTCGATCAGGTTGCCGATTTGGCCAGATTTTGTGTTTCATAATCCTTTTGCTCGACGGCGGCCAGTTGCCACCATTTGCTGAACAGTGCGTCACGGCGGGCCGGAATGCGATCGTCAAGTATCGCCAGGTTGGCAATTCGGTCAGTACGAAAGTGACGGAAATCGCCGCGCAGTTCGCAATGTGCGATGAGGATGCGCTTGTGATCGAAATAACCGATCGCAACCGGCCATACGGTGCGTTCGGTACGTCGGCCCTGTTCATCAACGTAATTCAGATGTAACTTGAAACCGTCGCGCACCGCGCGCCGCAACTCCCCGGAATTGAAGGGTTCAGGCGTTGGCTCATGATAGTCCGGAGCAATGAGCGGCGCATCGAGCAATACCGGGCGCAATGATTTTGGCACAACCGCACCGATCTTGGCGACGGCATCGCGGGCGGCAGCTGCGAGTTCCGTATCGCCCTGCACCTCAACCAGGCGAGCACCGAGGATCAGCGCCTCCAGTTCATCCGCGGTGAACATGAG
>JAEKFU010000278.1 GCA_016522385.1 Pseudomonadota bacterium | reverse complement strand
GTGCAGTGACGGCGGCGACAAGGCTGAGGCGTTGCATTTGAGGTGTCTCCATCGGTTGGGGTCTGTTGAACAGGCTGGGCACAACATGATCGCTGCGCTCTTTGATGACAAATCAACGCTTGGTGGGCAGCACGTGATCGCTGCGTGAACAGCAGGGCCTGCTGGCCTTACTGCTTGAGCGCCTCATCGGCGAACGCCTTAATGGCCTCGTTCATTTTGTCGATCAGCCCATCTGCACCGGCCAAGGCATAGGTCTGGTTGAGTTCAGCCGGATTGGTCACTGCCAGCCACACTTTGCCTTCGTCATCCTGCCAGGCGAGCGCCCGCATCGGCAGATCGAACCCTACTTCGCGGTTGAGCTTCATCAGCGGTGTGCCCAGTTTGGGATTGCCGAACAGCATCAATTCGGTCGGCGGCATATCTTCACCGATCGACTTGGCGCCCTCAGTATGATCGATGCGAGCAAAAATCTTGATGCCCTTCGGTTCCATGACACCAACCAGCCGATCCAGTGTGACCTTTACGGTATAAGGACTTTCCATCTTCAACATGCCGCCAGCCATCACCTCATTGGGGACGGCAAGCCCGATGACAACAGCAATGATCGCAATGAACTTTTTCATAAATGTCTCTCCCTGGACGCGTGCTTCTAAAATGATACAGCTTGCCCAAGTCTTCAAGCTTATGTTTGCCGCAGTGCATTTTAACAATCCCGCTTGCCTCTCCTAGTGACAATTAATAGAACAAAAAGGGAACAAATAGATAGGCGACTTCATGATACCCCTGAGGGAAATCACGGCGGTGAACGGGCAGGTTTACGCCTTTTCCGGGCCCGATCAAGCACCTCGCGCCACGCTACCGCGGACTAGCCGGCACTTGCTTGAAGCACTGCGCAAGAAAATCGCCCGGATCGAGCATAAGGATCCACAGTTTAATGCAGACAATGCATCGCCAAGCATGACTTGTCATCAGCACGCGCCCTGGTGCTTTGATCTTGCCGAGATCGACCAGCATTTGCCGGGCCACCAGCTCGGCACCGGCGCCGTGCATGAAATTGCCGGGGCGAACTATGGCGAGATGCCGGCGGCAATGGGCTTTGCTGTGGCTCTCACCATACGCTTGTTGGGGAGCCGCCCTCATGACCCGCGCCCGGTTCTATGGTGCCGCCAATCGAGTGAAGCGTCTGAATTCGGTCAGCTCTACGTAAACGGTTTAGAGACATTGGGGCTGGCGCGTGATCGGCTGCTGACCGTTAGTCTCAGCAAATCCCGCACGCTTTTATGGACCGTTGAAGAAGCGCTCAAATCAGGCACCCTGGCCGCCATCATTGCTGATATGGATGCCGCAGTCTGCGACCTGACCGCCACGCGTCGTCTTACGTTAGCGGCAGGTCAGATCAATACACCTGTACTGCTTGTCGCCGGCAAACCGGTGGCGCAAACCAGCAGTGCCCGCACCCGTTGGCAGGTGAGCGCCGCACCTTCAATTCCGCCGCCGTTCGATAAAACCGCCCCAGGCCTGCCCGCCTGGAACATCGAGCTTTCCCGCTGCCGGGGAGGCAAACCCGGTAAATGGTCAATGGTATGGCATCATGCGACGTATTCTTTCTCTCTGGCTTCCACACTTTCCCATCGAGCGGTTGATCTACGCTCTCAAACAGGCCCGATCGCCATTGCCCTATGAACCGGATCAACCCTTCGTCCTGGTCAAAACCAGCTCCAAGGGTTTGCGGCTCGCTGCCCTTGATGAAGCCGCCCGCACCCACGGTCTCGCCATCGGCGAACGCCTCACCGATGCCCGCGCGAAGGTGCCCCATCTTGCCTCCAGCCTGCATGACAAATCGGCCGATCTCGCCATGCTGTTGCAGCTCGCCCGTTGGACCGAGCGCTGGAGTCCCTGGATTGCCATGGATGTCCCAAACGGCTTGTTGCTCGACATCACCGGCATCGCCCATCTGTTCGGCGGCGAAGACATGATGCTCGCTGATATCAAGGACCGCTTCAAAAAACTCGGCTTTACCGTTCACCCCGGTCTTGCCGGCACTCAAAAGGCCGCCTGGGCCCTGGCCCGGTTTGCGCCTGATACCCCTATCGCGCCTGAAAATGATGAACGCAATGTTCTCAAACCCCTGCCCGTCGAGGCATTGGGCCTTGACGGTAAAACCTGCCACACCTTGCGTCGCCTTGGTCTGAAATCCATCGGCCAGCTCTATGATATCCCCCGTGCATCGCTCGCCCGGCGGTTCCGTAGTTTCGAAAAAAGCAAAACGAAAGCAAGCCGGTGCCGGTCAAACAATATTGAGGAGATTGTTGTCCAGCTCGACCAAGCCTTGGGCCTTGCCGACCATCCTCTTGATCCGCTCACCCACCCACCGGTCTTTACCGTCCGTCATGCCCTGCTTGAACCGCTAATATCAGCAAACGGCATCAAAACCATCATCGCAAGGTTGAGCGAAGCCTTGTGCACCCGGCTTCAGGACGCGGGCCATGGAGCGCTACGTGTAACCTGCAAACTCTACCGCAGCGATGGCTCGCGCATCATCCTACCCACCGGCCTGGCTCGACCAAGCCGCGATGCCCACCATATCGCCCGGCTGTTCGAATTCAAACTCGACACGATTGATGCAGGCTTCGGCATCGATGCCGCCACGCTCGAAGCTAATGAAGTTGTCCCGCTTGAGCTGACCCAGTCGAGTCTCACCCCCGGCAGCCGGCTACGTGATGGCTCTGCCCTGGCCGAACTGGCCGACCGCATCGCCAACCGCCCCGGCGGTTCTGCTCTCACCAGTCTGATGCCTGTGGCAAGCCACATTCCCGAACAGGCGCAAAAACCCACACCAGTCGGCTTCGCCGAACCGGACCAACCCGACCTGCTCGGTCAGACGACCAACACCTATGCAGCCAATGACACCCCAGTCCGCCCGATCACCCTCCTGGAACGGCCGGAAAGCGTGCGCGTCATTGCAACGGTCCCCGACGGCCCCCCGGTCCGTTTCACTTGGCGTCATATCGCCCATCACGTGGTCCGCGCCGAAGGACCCGAGCGCCTCGCCCCGGAATGGTGGCATATCCAGGCAAAACGCCGTGAGCGGTTGCGTGATTACTACATCGTCGAAGACGACACCGGCCGCCGCTATTGGCTCTACCGTGAAGGTCTCTACGGCGACCCCCTCACCCCGGAACCGCAGTGGTTCATCCACGGATTGTTTGCATGACTGGATAAAGGCAACACCGGCAAGCGCCGACGAAATCAAACGCCCCTGCCACACCGGCCCCGCGCCATCCCAGACATCTGCGTATCATCCCAAAATTAGGCGATTTTCATTGACAGCAGGGCACTGCAAACACAACATCCCGCCTTTTGGAGCGCCCGTCATCCCTATGGCCACATTGCAGGAAAAACTCCAGCGCGGCGATTTCGTCATCACCGCCGAGATCGCCCCGCCGCTCAGTGCTTCGGCCGATACGCTCCTTGAACGGGCAAAGCCCCTGCGCGGCCTTGCCGATGCAGTCAACATAACCGACGCAGCGACCGCCCGGCCAACCCTGTCGAGCCTGGCATCGGCCGCCATCCTGACGGCAAGCGGCATCGAACCCATCGTCCAGATGACCTGCCGCGACCGCAATCGAATCGCCATTGCCTGCGATCTGCTAGGCGCTGCTGCCCAGGGCGTGCGCAACATCCTGATCCTTCACGGCGACAATCCGAAACATGGTGATATGCCCGATGCCCAGCCAGTCTATGACCTGGATTCGCGCGGCGTCATGAGTCTTGCCCGCGGCATGCGCGATCAGGGCACCTTACCGTCCGGCCGCGAAATCAAGCCGCCGCCGGACTTTTTTATCGGCTGCGCCGATGCACCGATCGATCCACCCGCGGCCTGGCAGCCGAGCGGCCTGGAAGGAAAAATCGCAGCCGGCGCCCAATTCGCGCAGACCCAGTTCTGCTTTGACCTCGATATCGCCAGTCGCTACTTCGCGCGACTTGCCGATCACGGCATAACAGAAAGGCTTAAACTCATCGCTGGCGTCGGCCCGCTTCTGTCAGCCAAACAGGCTCGTTTCATGCATGAGAATCTGTTCGGCGTAACCATCGCGCCCGCCATTTTCGAACGTCTAGAGGCCGCCGACGACCAGAAAGCCGAAGGCCACAAAATCTGCGCCGAACTCATCATGGGGCTCCAGAAGATCGATGGTATTGCCGGCGTCCACGTCATGGCGCCCATGCAAGGGGCCAGGGCCATCGCCGCAAGCATCGCCCTGACCGGTCTCAAAGCATGACATCCCAGGGCCTGGGATAGTCAGGGTTGTGACGCCCGGTTGGACAGGTTTGGTTCAGTTCAAGCGTCTGTTCCAGAGTTCACGATAGTTATAACGGAGGAGAATTTTGGCAACCATGACAGGAAGGTCGACACCGAATAGTTCGACCGTTTCGGGAGAGCATGCAGACAATGCAGCGAAAATCAAAACCGACGCAAACTCTGGAACAGACACTTGGGGTGTAAGGAGGAAGGACTAGTTGGCATATTCGACATCGAACACCCCTCAAGATGGGCCAGTTCTGTCAAATCCCCGAGGGAGGTGGCCCATTTCGCCTCTGGACGTCATTTTGTGCGGTTTGGAGGCGGCCACACTGCCGTATCACTCAAGGACAATGGACCGCGCCGGCACCACAACCCTGATCTTTTGCAGGCCCTAAATGAACCACCAGGCACTGGGCTTGACATATGGCCTGCTGGGCGGCCTGTCCCTCAGCCTCGGCGGACCGATTGTTCGCCTGCTCAGTGAAGAAACCGGTTCCTGGCAGTTTCTCGCCTGGCGCAGTTATAGCTTCACCTTCCTGATGTTCGCCATTGCGCTATGGCGGGCCGGCTCATTGCGCGGCGTTGCCCACGAAACCCGAAAAATCGGCTGGATGGTCTTGCCAATCGCATGCGTCGTGGGTTTCGGTCAGGTCTGTTATGTACTCGGCCTGATTAACACGCTGGTTGCTAACGTTACCTTCATTGTTGGCTCGGCACCGATATTCACCGCCTTTGCAGCCTGGCTGACTCTCGGCGAACGACTAACCGTGCGCGGCTTCATCGCACTGTTTGCAGCCGTCGCCGGCGTCGCCATCATGTTCAAGGACGGAATGGCCGGAGGTCACCTCATCGGCAACCTGTTCGCGCTCGGTGCCATGTTCGCCTATGTTGCCTATGTTATTCTGCTCAGATACGCCCGCAGCATCGACACGTTCGTGGCCTCCGGCTTCGGTGGCATGATCGGCACAGTGTTTGCCGCCTATATGTGCGGTGGTGAACTGACCATACCAAATGCCGACCTCGCCCTAGCGCTTGCCTCAGGTACCATTCAGGTCGGTTTTGGCTTCGCTTTTGTCACCGTCGCCTCAAAACTGATCCCGGCCGCCCAGGTCACCCTCCTGGTGATGACAGAAGCCGTGTTCGGGCCGTTATGGGTTTGGTTGTTGATCAATGAGGTGCCACCGCCGACAACCCTGCTGGGCGGCTTCGTGATACTGGCAAGCGTCGCGGCCTTCGCCAGCTTTGCACTGATGGATGAGCGCAACCCTCAACGACTATAGGCTGCCGGCATAGGCCTGCTCATAAAGTCTGTGGCAGGACGGCACATCAAGAGGAATGGGGTTGCCACTGGCCGTCGGATCGACAACAGCCATTTCCGACATCAGCTGGAACTTCCGGTCATCCACACCGATCTTGTCGATGCTGTGGGCAATGCCGAGCTTTTCACGCAACGTCAGCACATAATCCATAAAGCCATTGAATCCGCCCGCAATGCCAAGCCAGGCTGCCAGCCTGTCAATATCGCCTTCAATCGCCGAACGGTTGAACTTGAGCACATAGGGCATAAACACCGCATTGGTCATGCCATGATGGGTATGGAACAGCGACCCGACCGGATGCGACAGCGAATGGATTGCCCCAAGGCCCTTTTGAAAGGCTGTTGCCCCCATTGCCGCCGCCGACAGCATATGTCCGCGGGCCTCCAGATCGTCACCATGTTTGTAGGCCTGCGGCAGATACTCCTTGACCAATCGCATACCTTCCACCGCAATTCCGGCCGACATCGGGTGGTAGGTCGGCGCGCAATAGGCCTCCAGACAATGGGCAAAGGCGTCCATACCGGTACCGGCAGTGATGTGCGGCGGCAGATCGACGGTCAGCTCGGCATCGCAAATCACGACTTGTGGTAGCATCTTGGGGTGAAAGATCACTTTCTTCGTGTGGGTTTCCTCATTGGTGATCACTCCGGCCCGGCCAACCTCGGAACCAGTGCCCGCCGTCGTAGGCACCGCCACGATCGGCGCAATGCCATCCGGGTCGGCCCGCGTCCACCAGTCGCCGATATCTTCAAACTCCCACATCGGGCGCGTCTGGCCATGCATGAAGGCGATCACCTTGCCGACATCGAGACCAGAGCCGCCGCCGAAGGCGATCACCCCGTCATGCCCGCCTTCGCGGAACACTCGGAGACCTTCTTCGACATTCGACGCGACCGGGTTGGGATCGACATCGCTGAACACCGCCACCTCAAGACCTTCGTCTCTGACCGCCTGCAAGGCGCGCTCAGTGATCGGCAGCGGCGCCACGCCCGGGTCCGTAACCAGTAGCGGCCGTTGGATGCCGGCGGCTTTACAGGCCTCACCAAGTTCCGAAATTCGTCCAGCACCAAAGCGTATTGTCGTCGGATATGACCAATTTGCCGCCATTGACATGCAATGTTCTCCGATCAAAGCTCAGTGCGTATCGATTCTGAAATGATAGCTCTTCGGGCGTGTCAGCGCTTCATAGCCGACCCGCGACAGCGTGCAACCGCGCCCGGTATTCTTCACACCAGTCCAGGCCAGCGCCGGATCGAGATAGTCGCACCGGTTCATGAACACCGTACCGGTCTGCACCGCATCGCCAATGCGGGCCGCTGCGTCGGCATCCTCGGTCCACAAGGCCGCCGTCAGCCCAACATCGGAATCATTCATTAGACCGATCGCCTCCTCGTCGCCCGAGACGTTCATGATGCCGACCACCGGCCCGAAACTCTCTTCGGTCATCACCGCCATCTGGTGGTTGACCTCGGTCAGCACCTGCGGCGCCATGTAGGCCGAACCAACCGCATCCATGGCGAATGACTCGCTATCAATATGCGCCGTCGCGCCGGCCCTAACCGCGGATTCAATCTGCCCCCGGACGTATTCTGCCGCTGCCGGCTTCACCAAAGGCCCGAGCGTTGTCGTCTCATCAAGTGGATTTCCGAGCACATACTGCTTGGTCAGCTCAACGACCCCGCCGACGAAATCATCATAGACCGCATCATCAACATAGATCCGTTCGATACCGCAGCACGATTGGCCGGAATTGAAGAACGCCCCATCGACGAGATTCTCCACTGCGTGCGCCAGGTTGCAGTCCTTGCGCACGTAGGCCGGGTCCTTGCCACCGAGTTCCAGCCCGACCGGAATGAACTGTCCCGCCGCAGAGCGCTCCATTTCGCGCCCAGCCGGCACCGAGCCAGTAAAGCACACCATGTCAACCAGTCCGCCGGCAATAATCTCGCCGGTTTTTTCATGGTCAAGAAACAGATGTTGGAACACACCTTCCGGCAGTCCGGCCGCATCGAACGCCTTCTGGAAACGCTCCGCCACCAACAACGTGCTCGAGGCATGTTTGAGCACCACCGCATTGCCAGCCATCATCGCCGGGATGATCGAATTGACCGCTGTCAGATAAGGATAGTTCCACGGCGCGATGGTAAACACGACACCGACCGGTTCACGCCTGATCCAGCGCCTAAAACCCTTCAGCGGTCCAGGATCGACATCCGCCAGGGCGTCACCTGCAATCTCGATCATGTACCGTGCGCGCTCTTCGAAGCCAGCCAGTTCGCCACCGCCGAACCGCACCGGCCGACCCATCTGCCAGGCCAGCTCCGGCACGATCTCGTCGCGCATAGCCAGCATCGCATCGACCGCCGCCGAGCACAGCCGACCGCGCTCGTTAATTGACGAACGCCGCCAATCCAATTGCGCCGCCCGTGCCGCCGCAAACACCTGAGCAATTTCTATGCCGTGCGCTACCGCACGTTCGGCATAAATGCTGCCGTCCACCGGCGAGACACACTGGACCACCTCTGCCATCGTCAACTCCGTTCAAACCCGCGCCGGACTTCCCAATCGGTAACCCTGCGGTCGTACTCAGTCTGCTCCCAACGGCCGGCATGCAGGTAGTGGTCGATCACGTCATCACCCATCGCCGAGCGTAGCATCTTGGAACCGTCGAGTTCCTCCAACGCCGCGCGCAACGTGCCAGGTATTTCCCGTACATTCTTGCCGCCATAGGCATCGCCGACGAAAGCCGGTTCGAGTTCGCGCTTATTTTCAATGCCATCAATGCCGGCAGCGATCATCGCCGAAAATGCCAGATAGGGATTGAGATCGGCCCCGCCGACCCGGCACTCAACGCGCACCGCCTTGCTGTCCGCTCCGCAAACGCGGTAGCCGGCGGTGCGGTTATCCATTGACCAGATCGCCTTTGTCGGCGCGAAAGTACCGGCAACAAACCGCTTGTAGGAATTGATATGAGGCGCGAGAAAAAAGGTGAGTTCGCCGGCATAGTGCAACACGCCGGCCAGATACTGGCGCATGAGATCCGACATGCCGTGTTCGGCTTTGGGGTCGTGAAATAAGGGGGCGCCATCCAGGCTCCACAGCGACTGATGGATATGCGACGAACTGCCAGCCATATCGTAGTGCCATTTTGCCATGAAGCTCGCCGCACGTCCCCGTAGCCAGGCGATTTCCTTGACCGCATTCTTGATGATCGAATGCCGGTCGGCCATGGTCAGGGCATCAGCATAACGCACATTGATCTCTTCCTGCCCGGCGTCTGCCTCGCCCTTGGAATTCTCAACCGGCACGTCCGCTCCCTGCAGACCATTGCGGATCGCCCGCATCACATCTTCTTCCTTGGTGGTCTGGAAGATGTGGTAGTCCTCATTATAGGCGCTGATCGGCGTCAGGTCGCGATAACCTGCATCGTGGGCTTCTTCAAAACTCTCGCGAAACAGGTAGAATTCCAGTTCCGAGGCCATGAACGCCTTCATGCCCATCACTTCGAGACGTGCTACCTGTTTTTTCAGCACAGCACGCGGCGAGTGCGGCACTTCCTCATGGGTGTGATGATCGAGTACATCGCACAGCACCAGTGCCGTGCCTTCAAGCCAGGGCACGATCCTTAGCGTGTTGAGGTCCGGCTTCATCGTATAGTCGCCGTAGCCCGCTTCCCAGCTGGTCGATTTGTAACCATCGACCGTATACATTTCCATATCGGTCGCCAGCAGGTAGTTGCAGCTGTGCGTTTCTTCCCAGGCGCTGTCGACAAAGAATTCCGCCTGGAACCGCTTGCCCATCAGCCGGCCCTGCATGTCAATCTGCGCCACCAGCACCGTATCGATGCTGCCGTCAGTGACGGCCTGTTTCAGTTCATCAAGAGTTAGTTTGCCAGTCATGTCGGTACCCTGCCACATCGCACTCACTCTTGCTAACTGACTTTCTCGGGCTTGACCCGAGAATCCATGCAGCCGCCTGCTCTGGCGAACGATGGATCTCGGGTCAAGCCCGAGAAAGTCACTAAGCAGATGTGATATAATCCCCAGCGCTGCACTGGGCTGCGCTGGGGATAGTGTTTGTCAAAAGTCTTAGAAAGTGATCAGCCGTAGCGATATGGCCGGCCAGCCTTCTCCATCGACGCGTTATAGTCTTTGAGGATCTGGACAACCTTCGCCTTGATCTCGGATTCCGCTGCAATCTCGTCCCAGAACTTGCGCGCAGCTGCCTCAACCGTTGCCCACTCCTCATCCGGGATAGTGGTCAGCTTCATCTTGGTGCCTTCAGTGCGCAGCTTTGCCTCGCCGCCCCAGTACCAATGCTGGCGATAGTAATGCGAGCTGTCCATAGCGAGCTTCAAGAGCTCCTTGAGATGGTCCGGCAGCGCATTCCACTTCTCCATATTGGCAAAGAAAGAGCCGCACCAGGCGCCCGAGATGTTGTTAGTC
>JAEKFU010000248.1 GCA_016522385.1 Pseudomonadota bacterium | reverse complement strand
GATGTGTACATGATCGTGGCTGTCGATGATTTCAATATGGGAGCCATGGAAAATAAAGGGCTCAATGTATTCAATTCCAAGTATGTGCTTGCCAGGCCCGAAACAGCAACTGATGCTGATTATGAGGGTATAGAGGGGGTAATCGCCCATGAGTATTTCCATAACTGGACCGGTAACCGGGTGACCTGCCGTGACTGGTTCCAGTTGTGCCTCAAAGAGGGCTTCACCGTCTTTCGCGACCAGGAGTTCACATCGGATCTCAGATCTCGGCCGGTCAAGCGGATCAACGATGTACGTATTTTGCGCACGCACCAGTTTCCGGAAGATGCCGGCCCGTTGGCGCATCCGGTTCGGCCCTCATCCTTCATCGAGATCAACAACTTTTATACCGCCACCGTCTATGAAAAGGGCGCCGAGGTCGTTCGTATGTTTAAGACACTAATCGGTGCGGAGACGTTCCGGCGTGCCACCGACCTTTATTTCGAGCGCCATGATGGCGAGGCCGCGACGGTTGAGGACTTTGTTGCTTGCATGGCGGAGGCGTCGGGCCGCGAGCTGTCGCAGATGTTCCGCTGGTATGACCAGGCCGGGACACCGGAACTAGTTGCAGAAGGACGCTTCGACGAAGCGCAGCAGAGCTTCGAGCTGACCATCACCCAGTCGATTCCGGACACGCCCGGCCAGCAGAACAAGGCGCCACAACTGGTGCCCCTGGAGTTGGGGCTGGTAGGTCGAAATGGAGAAGACTGCAGACTTGAGATGCCCGGTTCTGGCACCCTTGAAGGCCCGGTCATCGAGTTGAGCCAGCACTCGCAGACCTTCACCTTCACCGGTATAACCGATCGCCCAGTTCCTTCACTCAATCGCGGCTTCGCTGCGCCGGTCAGGCTTAAGGCCAACCTGCCGCTAGCGGACCGGTTGTTTTTGATCAAGCACGACAGCGATCAGTTCAACCGCTGGGAATCTATGCAGAGAGTTGCGCAGCGCCTGATCATCGACACGATGGACGCCACTGCCCAAGACCGCCGCTTGCCGGCAGTGAAACCCTTTGCCGATGCGCTGGCAAGCACACTCAATAACGACAGCCTGGAGCCTTCGTTCAAAGCGTTGATGTTGAGCCTGCCCGGTGAGACCGATCTGGCAAGCAGCATCGGTGAGAATGTCGACCCTTCACTTGTGCATGAAGCGCGTGACCGGGTAACCGCAGGTATCGGCCGGCATCTGTGCGAGCGGCTCGAAGCGCTCTGGCGGAACCTCATAACAGACGGTGACTACAGCCCAGACACGGCCAGCAGCGGGCGTCGCAGCCTGCGTCATGCCGCCCTCGGTCTTATTGCCGCCGGCGATCCTAATACGGGTGCTGATGTGGCTTACTCGCATTTCACCGCGGCCACCAACATGACTGACAAGGCCGGTGCTCTGGCTGTGTTGTCACAGCTCGATCATGCGTTGCGTCAGCAGGCTCTAGACACGTTCTATACCGCCCATGCGAGTGACCCTCTCGTGGTCGACAAATGGTTCTCGCTCAATGCTCTTTGGCCATTTCCAGGCTGCATCGACAGGGTGCGCAAACTCATGAAGCACCCAGCGTTCAAGCTGATCCAGCCAAATCGGGTGCGCGCGCTCATCGGTACATTTGCGAGCGCGAACCCCGTCTGCTTCAACGCTCCAGATGGCGCCGGCTATCAGCTGGTCGCCGAAGTGATATTGCAACTCGACAAGATCAATCCGCAGGTCGCGGCGCGCATGGCAACCAGCTTCAAGAGCTGGCGTGCACTGGAACCAGGGCGGCAGGCCAGGGCCGAACAAATTTTGCGTGACTTGCTTGCTGCACCAGATCTCTCGCGTGACACTTTCGAGATCGTGTCACGTTCGATTGAGTAAGATTGTTACGTTAACGAAACAATAACCATATTCCGCAGATCTGTGGCGCCTCGCCCACATATTGGTAGATTATTGGTAACAGCTGCTCTGGACAAATCATTTCACTTTCGAATCAATGGTATATAGTGATTCGTGTTATTCTTAGGGGACGGCGGAAATCGCCTTCAGAGTCAGGGGTCCGGGGTTGGGGCTCTGTGCACGGGGACAGACTTTGTCGAAGGCCCAGATTGGTGGACTTTTCTTCAGCGAGCGGCGGCTGCGGTTGCCACTCGTGTTCCGGCATTGGTCTGCCGTTTCGATCTCCGAAAGGCTGCTTCGAAACCTTATCACCGTCCTGATCATCTTGTTCATTCTGACGTTGGGCACAGCGCTTGGTTTGCAACTTGTACTGAGTCGTTCGGCCCACATTGCCGAGCACAACAGTCAGTCACTTTTGTTCTTCAAACTGGCCGCCCATGAACTGAATGGACGAATTGCTAAAGAAGCCGAGATCGGTGCCATTCTACGGCTGCCCGGCCAAGATGATCTGAAGCGTGCGCTGCCGAAAGAAGCAGGCCGGGCAGGACGCCTATTCGCGATCATCGACAGTGTGGGAAAAATTCGCGCGACCTATCCGCACAGGCCGAAACTGAACTCCCGACCCCTGAGCGATCTTGTGGCGCCGAACTTTTTGATTTCCAATGCACTCGCCAGTGAAGGCATGCGCAAGACGACGCTGGCCAATGGCGAGGAAGCGTTTGTCATGATGCGGTCGCTGACGTTCAATCCGGGCAGCTTGTTGCTAATCCATCCGCGCAAGCGCGTGCTTGCCGCCTGGCGTGGCGATGTTGCTCAAATTGCGACCCTGTTCGTCGTGACGCTGGCCGTCTTGGTATTGCTCGGTGCGGCATTCCACTGGCAGGCAGCCCGCGCCGCCGAGGCCGACCAAACACTGGTGGTTGCAACTGACCGGCTCGACAAAGCACTCGACAGGGGCCGTTGCGGTCTATGGGACTGGGATGTGGCGCGCGGGCGGATCTTCTGGTCGAAATCGATGTATGACATTTTGGGCCTCGAGCCGAGCGGTGAATTCCTGTCTTATGGCGAGGTTGCCGAACGGTTGCACCGCGATGACGATGCACTCGACAAGCTGGTCGACACAATGCTGAGGGGCGGGCGGGCATCACTCGATCAGGAGTTTCGCATGCAGCACAATGATGGTCACTGGGTGTGGCTGCGCGCGCGAGCGGAGCTGGCCGAAGCGCCCGGTGAGCAGGCACCGCATCTGGTCGGTATTGCCATTGACGTGACCGAGCAGAAGCTGGCCGACCGGCTCAATCAGGAGGCCGAGCTGCGCTTGAAAGATGCAATCGAGAATATCTCGGAAGCGTTCGTTCTTTGGGATGCCGACAACCACCTTGTGATGTGCAACTCCAAATACCAGCAGTTCCATTCCCTGCCGGCTAGCGTCTGCCTGCCAGGCACCAGTTATGAGGACGTCGCCAAGTCGGCAATAGAGCCGGTAGTACGCCAGCGTATGCCGGTTGCGGGTTGCGAACCGGTCGACGGCAACACGTTTGAAGTGCAACTAGGCGACGGGCGGTGGCTGCAGATCAACGAGCGGCGCACCAAGGATGGCGGTTTTGTCTCAATCGGCACGGATATTACTCCGCTCAAACAGCATGAAGAGCGTCTGATGGATTCAGAACGTGAGCTGATGAACACTGTCAGCGATCTGCAGAAGTCGCGTGCAACGCTCGAACAGCAATCGCAACGCCTGGCTGATCTGGCCGAAAAATATGCCCGAGAAAAGACCCGGGCCGAGGCGGCAAGCCGGTCCAAGTCGGAATTCCTGGCCAATATGAGCCACGAGCTGCGCACGCCGTTGAACGCGATCATCGGGTTCAGTGAGGTAATGGAGCAGGAATTCTTTGGCCCGATCGGCAATGAAAAATATGTCGATTATGCTCGCGACATTCACCGCTCCGGCCAGTATCTGCTCGATGTGATCAGTGACATTCTCGACATGTCGAAGATCGAGGCGGGCCGGGTGTCGCTCGACTATACCATCGAGGACGCCGCCTCGATCGCCGACGACGCGCTCCGGATTGTCACGCCGCGAGCCGACGAAGGCAAGGTCAAGCTGGTGACCAAGATGCCGCCGGCTGTCAAGGTGCATGCAGACAAACGGGCGCTCAAGCAGGTTCTGATCAATTTGATGACCAACGCGGTCAAGTTCACGCCGTCCAAAGGCAAGGTGACAATCTCGGCCTTGCAAAGCGACGTCGATGTCAGGTTTGTAATTGCGGACACCGGTATCGGTATTCCAACCGACCATATCGACAAGCTCGGACGGCCGTTTGAGCAGGTTGAAAACCAGTTCACCAAGACCAAGAACGGTTCGGGCCTGGGACTCGCCATTTCCCGCTCGCTGATCGAACTTCATGGCGGCACCATGAAGATCACCAGCAAGGAGGGCAAAGGCACAACCGTCGTCGTTTCCCTGCCAAAGACCATCTCGCAGAGCAAGAAGTCTCGCGAGAACGTTACAACGGTCTAGATTTGCCCGGTTTGATCACCTCCACCTTGTTAGGAAGGAGTAAATTGCAGGTTCAAACAAAGCATGCGGCGCAAGACCTGTTCCTTACACCGATTTGAGCTTTCGCTGGCACTGGCACGTTATTTGCCGAGCCTACCAAAACCCGCCAGACGAGGGTAGGTCGCTAATTCTTTGCCTTTTTCTTGCGCTTCCGCCGTTCGGCCTTTTGACGGATGCGTTTGCCGATCAGCTTGCGTTCTTCGGCACTGAGGCTGTCGAAGAACGACCGGCCGACTTTGCCGCCTTCATCGACCATTCCTACGGCCTGGTCACGATAGCCGTTCAGGGCGATCTCCAATGCCTGGGGATCAAAGGGATCTGCTTCCAGAGCGTCGGCAATCTTTAGCGCTGCATTACGCAGTTCGCGCCGGTGGACGCGGAACGTATTGCGGTGTCGTCGCATGGCCTCGACCAGTTCTGCACGCCGCTCACGGCCGATGTCGAAGAAAAACTTACGGGGAATGATCTGTGTGTAGCCAGGTCCGGAAATTCGGCGGTATTTTTCAGGCCGAAACTTGGAAGCAATTAAAAAACCGGCCACCAGCAGATTGAGGGCCAACGATAACAGCAGAAGTATGC
>JAEKFU010000191.1 GCA_016522385.1 Pseudomonadota bacterium | reverse complement strand
CCTTCGGCGTGATCCACACCATCACCTCAGGCGGTCCGCAACAGGCCACCACCATCCTCGTCTATAAGGTCTATGCCGACGGCTTTGTCGGCCAGGATCTCGGTTCATCGGCAGCCCAGTCGGTAATCCTGCTGCTCGTCGTCGGTGTCCTGACGGTCATCCAGTTCCGCTACATTGAGCGCAAGGTGCACTACGGATGAGTGGCATGGTCGAAAGACGCGGGGCAGGTATGTGGCTATCCCATATAGGCATGTTGATTGGCATCGCCATCGTCTGCTTCCCAATCTACCTGGCCTTCGTTGCCTCCACCGTCGAACAGCAGGCGATTGTTCGCCCGCCAATGCCACTGCTGCCTGGCCGCCACTTCATCGCCAACTACCACGAGGCGCTTGTTGCCGGAATCAACGCGCCCGTCTGGCGCATGCTGGCCAATTCCATGGTCATGGCGCTCGGCATCGCGTTCGGCAAGATAGCGATCTCCATCCTTTCGGCCTTCGCCATCGTCTATTTTCGCTTTCCGCTGCGCCAGACGTTTTTCTGGCTGATCTTTCTCACGCTCATGCTGCCGGTCGAGGTGCGCATCGTGCCGACCTATGAGGTAGTGGCCAATTTCGGTATGCTGAACAGCTATTCCGGCCTCGTCTTGCCATTGATCGCCTCGGCCACGGCGACTTTCCTGTTCCGCCAGTTTTTCATGACCGTGCCCGATGAACTGGCCGAGGCCGCCCGCGTCGACGGCGCCCGACCAATGAGGTTTTTCTTCGACATCCTTCTGCCCATGTCACGCACCAACATCGCTGCCCTGTTCGTCATTCTGTTTATCTATGGCTGGAACCAGTATCTCTGGCCGCTCCTTGTCACCACCGATCCACAGATGAACACCATCGTAATGGGCATCAAGCAGATGTTCCCGTCCGGTGATGATGTCGCCAACTGGCCGGTCATCATGGCAACCGCCATTCTCGCCATGCTGCCGCCGGTCGCCGTTGTCGTCGGCATGCAAAGGCTCTTCATCAAGGGCCTGGTCGAAACCGAGAAATAACCGAATCCAATGTCCACCATTAACCTCATATCCGTCCGCAAGTCCTATGGCCACGCAGAAGTCATTCATGGCATCGACATGGACGTTACGGACGGTGAATTCATCGTCATTGTGGGCCCGTCGGGGTGTGGCAAGTCGACTCTGTTGCGCATGGTCGCCGGCCTGGAAACCATTACCGATGGCGAAATCAAAATCGACGGCAAGCGGGTAAACGACCTCGAACCGATGGACCGCAATATCGCCATGGTATTCCAGAACTACGCGCTCTATCCGCATATGAGCGTGTTTGACAACATGGCCTATGGTCTCAAGATCGCGGGCACTCCGAAGCAGGAAATCGGCGAGCGCGTCACCACGGCTGCTAAGATGCTGCAGCTGCAAGAGTACCTTTCTCGCAAGCCGCGCGAGTTGTCCGGCGGGCAGCGCCAGCGCGTCGCCATGGGGCGCGCCATTGTGCGCAAACCGGCCGTGTTCTTGTTTGACGAACCCCTGTCCAACCTTGATGCCAAACTGCGCGTCCAGATGCGCCTGGAGATCAAGGCTCTGCAGCGCGAACTCGGTGTCACCTCGCTCTATGTCACACACGACCAAGTTGAAGCCATGACACTGGCCGACCGCATGATCGTCATGAATGCCGGCACGGCCGACCAGATCGGCGCCCCGCTCGAGGTGTATAACGACCCACAGTCCGAATTTGTCGGCGGCTTCATCGGCTCACCACCGATGAATTTTATCCCCCTGGCACTGTTCGAGGAAAACCAGATCACCTTGCCCAAATCTCTCCGTGAGCAAATTGGCGAAGATGCGTCAAACATCAAGCCGACGCTCGGCATCCGGCCTGAACATCTTGAGCTGTGCAGTGAACGCCAGGGCATATTCAAAGGACAACTGCGCTATTGCGAACCGCTCGGCGCCGAGACCCTGATCCATCTGGGCCTGTCCAACGGCGCCCTGCTGACCATCCGCCAAAAGGCGGGCGCCTACACACCTGAAACCGGCGCGGACTGCTTCGTCTTCTTCGACCCTGACAAGGCCTGCCTGTTCGGTGCAGACGGCAAGAGATTGCGGGCGCATGACACCATGCACTATGAGGAGGTCCAATGACTATCGAGATCGACAAGGATGGTGACGTTTGGACCATCATCCACAATCGCCCCGAGGCCCGCAACGCTGTCGATCCGGGGGCTGCTGATGCCCTGGTCGCTGCCTTTGAGGAATTCGACAGGAGCGATGCCAAGGCCGGCGTCTTCTGGGGCGCCGGCGGTGCCTTTTGTGCCGGCTGGGACCTCAAATACGCCGCCACAATGACCGATACCGAACGCTTGCAGGACGAGGTGGTCGACCCATTGGCGTTTCCGGTCGGCGCAGCAAATCCGCCGCGCGGCCCGCTAGGGCCATCGCGCATGGAACTATCGAAGCCGCTCATTGGCGCCATCGAAGGTCCGGCGGTCGCTGGCGGCATGGAGCTGGCGTTGTTGTGCGATGTCCGGGTGATGGCCGAGACCGCCTATCTCGGCGTCTACTGCCGGCGCTGGGGCATACCGTTGCTAGATGGCGGCACCGTGCGTCTACCGCGGCTCGTCGGCCAGGGCAAGGCGTTGGAAATCGCATTGACCGGCCGCAAGGTGCCAGCCGAGGAATGTTACCGTATCGGTTTGTGCGAAAAAGTTGTGCCTGAAGGCGAGGCTCGCGCTGCGGCAGAAGAAATGGCCCACGAGATCGCCCGGTTTCCTCAGGCTGCTGTGCTCGCCGACCGCCGCTCGATCATTGAGACCCGCGGCCTTACCGTTCGCGAAGCCCTCAAGGTTGAATGGGCCAATGGCATCGATGCCGTCCGCAAGGAAGGCGCCGCCGGCGCCACACGCTTCCGCGACGGCGCCGGAAGGCATGGTGATTTCTCAAAGATTTAAGTGAAACGCTCTAGCCACCGGCGGGACAGGGGTTTACACCACGCGGTCCTTCACCAGTTTGAATATTTCGGTGAAATCGCCGTCCGGAAACGCCTCGACGCCCTCGCGCCAGTACTCCGCCAGCGCTCTTGCGAGCCGATCGGCCGTCCCCGCCGTCTTGAGTTCCGTCAAGTAGAGCGCGACATCTTTTTCCATCAGTGCCATGCGGAACCCCGCATCGAAGCTGCCGGTGACAACACGGTTTGGGAATTTGTCACTGGTGGCGGTGTTCTGCCCGGTTGAGACATTGATCACATCGAGCATAGTCTTCATGTCGAGCCCCTTGCTCTCGCCGAAGATCATGGCCTCACTGGTCGCCGTCATTGCCATTGCTGACAAGAAATTGTTGATCAATTTGAGCGCCTGGCCCTGGCCCGGTTTGCTACCGATGAAGAACGCCGACTTGGAGAACGTCGCCAGGACGGGGCGGAGGGCCTCGAGCAATGGTTTGGTCCCGCTCCACATGATCGTGATCGTGCCGGCCACTGCGCCCGCCCGGCCACCGCTCACCGGTGCATCGATGTAGTCGATGCCGTGGCCTGTCAGCCGCGTGGCGATGGCATCGGCCGCAGCGATGCCGGTGGTCGACAGGTTGATGATGGTCGACACACTGCACTCTCTGGTACCGGTCACCAAGTCCACGACCTCTTCGGAGGCAGTGCCATCGGGAACACAGATGAAGATGGCGTCAACCTGGCGAGCGACTTCCGCGATGCTTTCAGCAATTTCAGCACCGGCAGGTGCTCGTTGTGCTGTGCCGGCCTTGTCGTGGGCTATAACGTCAATTCCGGCGGCAAGCATATTGGCCACCATTGGCGCGCCCATGCGACCCAGTCCGATAAATCCGAATTGCCTCGCTGACATGAGATACCTCTCCCGGTCCGCCTAGCCATCAAGCCTGCGAATATCAGCCTGCGAGCCCTCAAATGCCCTTGCGAAGCGGTCGCGAACCAACGGGTCATGCCCCGGAATCACCCGCTCGCCAGATGCGGCCATCTTGCCGAGCAACTCGAATCCGGCCAGCATCTCCTCCACGTCGACGACGATCGGAAACGGCTTGCCCATTTCAAAGTTCTCATAATAATGCGAGGCGTCGGATGCCAATACGACTGGCCGACCCGCTGTCTCGACCCGCACGCATTGCAGGCCGCGGCTGTGCCCACCGACCCTGTGCACCGTAATGCCCGGCGCAATTTCGGCGTCGCCGTCATGGAAGACTACCTTGCCGGAATAAACCCGCTTGACGGCTTCACACACGTGGTCGGCAGTAAACGGCATCCGCAAATTCTCGTGACACATGCACCGCCCCGTCGCATAGGCCATTTCGGCATCTTGCAGATGCAGATTAGCGTCTGGGAAATGCGCCAGCCCACCGGCATGGTCATAGTGCAGGTGGGTGATAATCAAATTGTCGATTTGTTCCGGCTGAATGCCGATATCGGCCAGCGCCGCCCGCGGCTCGATCAGCACTGGCCGCGCCCGCATTGCGCCCTCCGCTTTGTCGAAACCGGTATCGACGAGGATCGTGCGCTGATCGTTGCGGATTAGCCAAACGAAATAGTCCATCGGATGTGGCGACATGTGATCGTCGGCAAAAATAAAGCTCTCTGCCCGTACCCGGTCATTACGCTCGGCATACTTGACCGCATAAACCTCGTATTGCCGCTCACCGCTCATGTTCGTACCCCACGCTACAACCGATCACCTGCTGATCGCACAGGATCACAGCGTTGATGGCAATAGCAAGAGGTCGTGAAAGAGTCAGGTTAGGCCACATCATCGCGGCACAGCGACTTTACCCGCAATCACAATGAGTCCAGCAACTTGGTTTACAGCTTGAAGTCTTGCGCAATGCGCCGGATTTGCCGGAAACTCGCGTATCCCGGGACAAGCAGAGTTGAATCCAAATCAACATGAAGCGCTCTAACTTTCCAGTGCCTCGATCTCGTCGATCATGCCTTCGATCATGCTGAGGCCCATTTGCCAGAAGGCAGGGTCACTGGCATCGAGATCGAAGGGTTTCAGCAACTCGCTGTGATGCTTGGTGCCACCGGCTCTCAGCAGGTCGAAGTATTTCTTGGCAAAGCCGGTTTCGGCCTGCTGGTAGCGGGCATAGAGCGAGTTCACAAGGCAATCGCCGAACGCATAGGCATAAACATAGAACGGCGAATGAATGAAATGCGGGATGTAGGCCCAGAAGGTCTCATAGCCCTCCTTGAACTCGATCGCATCGCCGAGGCTCTCATTCTGGATCTCAATCCAGATTTCGCCCAGCCGTTCGGCCGTCAATTCGCCTTCTCGGCGCTCCGTGTGCACCTTGCGTTCAAAAACGTAGAAGGCGATCTGGCGCACCACGGTGTTGAGCATGTCCTCAACCTTTGAGGCCAGCAGTGCCTTGCGTTTGGCCGCTTCCTGCTCGTTGTTGAGAATGGCCTTGAACGTCAGCATCTCACCGAACACACTCGCCGTCTCAGCCAGCGTCAGCGGTGTCGGTGCCATGAGCGGACCTTGTACTGCCGCCAGCACCTGATGGACGCCATGCCCCAGTTCGTGCGCCAGTGTCATCACATCGCGGGTCTTGCCCTGATAGTTCACCAGCACATAAGGGTGCGCCGACGGCACCGTCGGATGAGAAAAAGCGCCCGGTGACTTGCCAGGACGCACTGGCGCATCGATCCATTTGTCATCAAAAAACTGCTTGGCGATCTTGGCCATCTCAGGATCAAAGCCGGCATAGGCGTCGAGCACGGTCGCCTTGGCCTGATCCCACGGCACCGGTGTAGTGTCCTCATCGGGCAGTGGCGCATTGCGGTCCCAATGGGCAAGTTTATCCATGCCGAGCCATTTCGCCTTCATCGCATAATAGCGGTGCGACAGGCGCGGATAGGCCGCACGCACCGCCTCGACCAGCGCATCGACCACTTCACGCTCTACCCTGTTGGCGAGATGGCGGCTGTCGGCAATGTCCTCAAAGCCACGCCAGCGATCGGAAATCTCCTTGTCCTTGGCCAACGTATTGGTGATTAGGGTGAACAGGCGGATATTGTCCTTGAACACGTTCGCCAAGGCCTCGGCGCCTGCCTGCCTCTTGGCGGCATCGGGATGCATCATCAGATTGAGTGTCGGCTCGAGGGGCAGCTTTTCTCCATCAACCTCGAATTCCAGCGCCGCCATTGTTTCATCGAACAACCGATT
>JAEKFU010000157.1 GCA_016522385.1 Pseudomonadota bacterium | reverse complement strand
GGATTGAACGGCGCAAAAACCAAGGCAAGTGAATTGGTCGAAGAGGCTGTGGCCGCGGTCGAACGCTACGGCAACAAGGCGATTCACCTCCAAGCCGCTGCACGTTTCGTTGTCGAACGCAAGACTTAGAGCGATTCACGTTGATTTGGAACGCTCTAACCAACACTCATTGCCAAAATGCGGCTGAGATGAGCATAGGGTTTGCCCGTCTCTTGGTGCCAGTCATTGAATGCCGCTTGCACCGCCGCCAGATCCTTCCTTGAGGTCGGCGATTTACTCACGACACCCTCGCGGATCAGCGCCGTAACGACATCCCCTGACAGTATGAAGCCGTCCTTGCCGGCCCGCCGCAAGAGGATCTGACCAGTCGCGCCGCCGAGCCGACTACCCCGCTTCTTCAGCACATCCAGCAGACCGATCTGGTCATCCACAGGCCAGTCGGCAAAGAACCGTCCGGCGCTGCCATGCTCATCCGCCAAGGAACACACGAACTGCGCATTGTCGCGCACCGAAAGGATCTTCTGCGGATTGCGGACAATGCGCTTGTCCTTGACCAGGCGATCGAGATCATCATCAGACATCATCTGCCAGCGCCGGGGCGCAAACCCTTCGAACGCGTCTTCAAACCCCGGCCATTTGGTCTCGATCACCTTCCAGCTGAACCCGGCTTGAAACACGCATCTGGTCATCTCCGCCAGCCAGCGGTCATCCGGCAGCTTTGCGACCTGGGCCGCGCTCTTGGTGTCGGGCAGCAGCCCGGTTACCGCCTCGGCACTGCCTTTGTGTTGCACCGCCAGATCAAAGATGCCTTTGAAGCTCATAGTTTTGTACGTCCTGCAATTTCACTCGCTAGGGTATGCAACATTATGGCCCCTATTCGTCATTGCCGAGCTTGTTCCGCCAATCCGCAGCCGCAGGTACTTTGGACCGTAACTCTGGTTACTTGTGACAAGCATGGGGCTCACGAAAGCAGAGAGCAGTATTTCGCGTGCTCACATCTTAACAAACAACCGACGCTCAGTTGCACAAAGGCATTCCGCACCTGTCTCGGTTATTAGGATCGGCTCAGTGATTTCCAGACCACCATCATCGAGCCACAGCGCTGGCATGAAATGGAATGTCATGCCCGGCCTCAACTCTGACATATCTCCCGCCCGGAACGACATAGTCCGCTCGCCCCAGTCTGGTGGATAGGACAGTCCGATCGAATAGCCGCAGCGGGAATCCTTTTCAAACCCATGTTTGCCTAGCGTCTGATTGAACGCATTGGCGATGTCCTCGCACCGCCTACCGGGTCGCGCCTGCTCCAGCCCGGCCTCGACCGCATCGAGCACAGCTTGCTCGGCATCGAGGTATTTCTGCGGTGGTGTGCCCAGAAACAGGGTGCGCGACTGCGGGCAATTGTAACGCCGATAACAGCCGCCGATCTCAAAAAACGTGCTCTCCCCTGTCCTGAACGGCCGGTCGTCCCAGGTGAGATGCGGCGCAGTCGCATCCATTCCCGACGGCAGCATCGGCACGAAGGCACAATAATCGCCCCAGTGTCCATCAGCACCGAGAATGGCTGTGCGTTGAATTTCCGCCACCAGTTTGTGCTTCTCAAGCCCTGGCTCCGCAAGTTCGACAATCTGCGCATGCATGGCTTCAACAATGCGTGCGGCACGCCTCATGTAGATGATCTCATTGTCGCTTTTCACCGCCCGCTGCCAGTTCACCAGACCCTGCGCATCCGAGAATCTGGCGTTGGGAAGGTGCTTCCGCAGCGACCCATAGGCGGCCGCCGTGAACCAGTAGTTGTCCATCTCGACAGCGATATTGGATTTCGCCCAGCCAAGGCTCTCGACAAGCCCTGACAGATGATCCATCGGATGCCGTTCGCTCGACTGCACGAAGTGATCCGGATAACCGCAGATATTGTCGTGATTCATGAAAACGGTCCGCTTGGCGCCATTGCCGTCGATCGCCCGTCCCCACCAGATCGGTTCGCCCTCGAGCGGCAAGAGCACTGCTTGGTGGACATAGAACGACCAACCGTCATAGCCGGTCAGCCAGCACATGTTGGAAGGATCCGAGACGATCATCAACTCGACTCCGCGCGCTGCCATCACCGAGCGCGTGCGCGAGATCCGGGCGTCATATTCGTCACGCGGAAAATGCAGCATTGCCTGGCTCATGCAGCTCCCCGGAATGGTTGATTGCGCGCTAAACAGTGGAATGTATAGGATCGCAGCGCAAGTCCATTTCAGACCTACCAAAGAGCGATTCATGCCACAGACCTCAGATGTCATTATCATAGGCGCCGGAATCGCCGGCACATCGGTTGCCGCCGGTCTGGCTGACCAATTGTCGGTCACGGTTCTGGAGATGGAAGACAGGCCGGGCTATCACTCCACCGGCCGCTCGGCAGCAGCATGGGTGCCATCCTATGGTCCTGAAGTCATTCGCGCCCTGACTCGAGCGTCCGGCGATTTCCTCAAACGACCGCCTACCGAATTCAATGATCTGTCCTTCACCACGCCACGTGGCGAGATGGTGCTCGGTTTGCCCGGTGAAGAAGAAGAAATCGACGCCTACCGCGCCATTGGTATGCGCGACATCACCGGCGAGGAAGCACGCGAGCGAATTCCGCTCCTACGCACCGAGGCAATCAGCAGCATTCTGGTTGATGAAACCGCAGTCGATATCGATGTCGACGCGCTCCACCAGGCCTACATGCGCACATTACGCAAGAGTGGCGGGCACATAATATGCGATGCTGCAGCCGAAACGATCTCAAGACAAAACGGTAGTTGGCACGTCTCAACCGGCAAAGGAGAGTTTGCAGCCCCGGTCATTGTCAACGCGGCTGGCGCTTGGGGCGATGAAATCGCAAAGCGCGCCGGCGTGCGGCCGGTCGGTTTGCAACCCAAACGCCGCAGTGTCGCGGTGGTACCAATGCCGCTGGAGACATCGGTCGACCAGTGGCCCTTGTCTATAAACAGTCGCGAGGCGTTCTATTTCAAACCGCAAAGCGGCAAGCTTCTGGTCTCGCCAGCCGATGCGACACCTGTCGATCCGCACGATGCCTGGGCTGACGATATGGCGCTCGCAGAGGCGATCGACCAGTTCCAGCGCTACGTTGATGTCGAAGTCACTCGCGTTGAGCACACTTGGGGTGGCTTGCGTACATTCGCACCAGACGGCGATCCAGTCGTCGGCTTCGACGGAGCCGCGGAAGGTTTCTTCTGGCTCACCGGTCAGGGCGGTTACGGCATCCAGACCGCACCGGCCTTGTCACGCATCGCCGCCGGATTGATCCAAGGGCTCAAAATTCCCGACGATATCGCTGCAACCGGTGTCTCTCACGGACAGCTTTCACCGCAACGCTTTCGCTGACAAATCACATTTCTAATCCGGTTTCGTCACAACGACGAGTTCATTGAACGGATTGCACAGAAAACCATGGCGATCCGTTGATCCATCGCATAGTGTCTGTCGATTGGCATTATTATGCGTCTGTTGGACTGTTTTGAGTTTTCAAACGACAAAATTCCTGACAGTCTTACGTCCAGATCCGCCCCAGTCTGCGCGGACCTGCTAATAAATGAAAATCTAGAGGGAGAAGTTTAATGACAAGGTACAAGCTATTGCTGTCAGCCTTGCTGAGTGCAACTATTCTCGGCAGTGCGAGCGTATCAGCCAAAACCCTGGTGCACTGTTCGGAAGGCTCGCCGGAAGGCTTTGACGCGGCACTTTATACCGCCGGCACGACTTTCGATGCATCGTCAAGGTCGATCTACAACAAGCTCGCCGAATTCGAACTTGGCACTACTAAAATCGGCCCGGGTTTGGCGGAAAGCTGGGCGGTTTCCGATGACGGTCTGGAATACACGTTCAACCTGCGCAAGGGCGTGAAGTTCCATACGACTGACTATTTCACCCCGACCCGTGACTTCAATGCCGACGATGTCGTGTTTTCATTCATGCGGCAGTTGAAGA
>JAEKFU010000100.1 GCA_016522385.1 Pseudomonadota bacterium | reverse complement strand
AAATCTTTCTGCTGGCGTTTCAAATCCCAGCGTTTTGCGTGGCCCGTCCCGAATGGGGCCCTCAGCGCCCGGCGAACAAACTTCGCAGTACCAAATGGACGGGCAGGCATATTATCACCGGCACCAGTATCATTTCCAGACCGAGGTACGCGAGCGGAGGCAGGACCGTCTGCGGTTCCGTTCCCAGCCCGAACACCAAGTTGATGTTGTCCGAGGGGTCCGTAACCAGATAGGTGACGGGCAGGACGATCCAAACCAGCACGCTTTGCGCTATCAGGGCGCGGCGGTCGTATCCGAGCCGAAAAAGCAGCAGGACCATGACCAGCGGAAGCATCAAGTGGTAGAGCGAGAGGCCCCGGAGGTAAAGGGGCAATTCGGGGTTGAACATATACTGTGTCATGCCGGTCAAGCGGACCCCGGTGATGGCCTCGAGAAGGAAGTCCACTCCCCAGGCAAGTTCGAATGGCAGCACCCCAATCGCCATCATGCTGTTGAGCAGACGGCTTTCCAGCCAGAGGGCGACGCAAGTAATGAAGAGCGCGATGTCTGAAGCCCAGAGGAAATTGGTGGGGCCGTGTCCACGCCAGTAGACCGGGACCAGCACACAGAGAAATAGGGTGTAGGCGACCTTGATCCAGAGCGGGACCTTGCCGCGCCCGGCCCGCATCCACCGTGCTTTGGGGCAACCATTCATCGCTGCCAAGGATATCAGAGGACCCCTTATTCCGATAATCGACGCGGGTCGGGTTCATGCTGCATAGCTGTTTCACCATCCCCAAGGGTGGGTTGGGCAGGCCCGAACCTGCCAATGGTTCACGAGATTCTTGGCGACCCGTGGGGTCGACGCCGTCAATTGGGCTATAGGAGCAGAGAATCCCCGACCCGCTAAAGATCGCTATCCATGGTGGCATCAGATACTTACGCGTGTCGCCGCACACCACCTGCATTCGTTACGAATGGCCGAGTTGGGTCAACAACGGTCCTTTGAGGCTATTGAAAGGAGAGTCTGGAGGTCATCCGAAAGCGGACGTTTCAAGCGTATGGCGAACACGTCCGCTTGTAGCGCACCCTCTCCGGCTCAGCGGACACCTGCTAACAGGGAAATTGCCCCTGATCGGACCCTGCGAACACCGTTCTGCAGGGTCTGCTTAGCGCCCAGTAACGGACTCAAATCGGCAAAGCTCAACACTTTTGAGAAGTGCCAGGAGCGGTCCTGACAGCCTGCTGACACAACAGCGCGATATTGGTGCGCTGTGAAGACCAAACAGCAAAGGCAAAGTTGGAAGAGGGTCACACCAATCCGCTGCCCAGTCATTGCCAGCGCGGTGTGACTGGCGGTTTGGAAACTGGAAATTGCGGTACTCTTGTCAAGAAATCCATGGATTCCGCCAGAAAAATCGAACTTTCAAATTTTCGAGTTTTTCAACAGTATCTGCCATGTGTGGACATACGATTTTGGCGAAAGCGCATGCTACCAATTCATCCCCAGTTTACGAATGAATTAGGTTTTTTTGAATAACATGCCCAGCAAACAGCTTTGGGGCCGAGCATGTTGAGCAGTACCGATGTCCGGATTCTGGTACTCGATGACGATCCAGACGACACACTACTGATCGCCGATGCCATTGAGGATATCAGCGAAACATCACACGCTGTAACGGTGACCCACACGGCAGAAGATGCCAGACGGCATCTACAATCGGATTGCTTTGACATTATTCTTTGCGACTATCGCCTGGGTGTAATCGACGGGACCGAGTTCATCACTGAAATTCGGCAGAATGGAAGCGATGTCCCGGTCATCCTCCTGACAGGACGCAATGACAGGTCGGCAGATCAGGCAGCACTTGCTGCGGGTGCCACGGACTTCATTTGCAAGGCGAACCTTTCGCCTGAAGTGATTGACCGCGCGATCCGATACGCAATCGCAAATGCCGAACGACAAAGGCTCATCAATGCGGTGTTGTCGAGTTTGAATGCGGCGGTTTGCGTCCGCGATGCTAGCCAACAGCCCTTTCTCTGGAATCCAGCCTTTGCGAGTCTTGCTGAGACTTTCGCACCAGATGTCGATACTCCTGCCGCGATTGCGCATCTTTGTGATGAAGTCAGTAACAAACAAAATGTCCAGACCATCGCAGATCGCATTCAAGACAAAACGATTGCAGATTTGAATGACGGGCGTAGCGTCATAGCACTTCATGATGTGACCGAACACGTGCATGCCATACAAGAGCGGCGACGAGCCGAAACCAAGGCTGCTCACCTCACCAGACATTGCTCGCTAACCGGTTTACCGAACAGGAGTGCATTTGCTGAACGCATTTCCCAAGAAATCGAGAGCGCAGCCAAGCGGGGTTCAGAGTTTTACTTGCTAAACCTGAACCTGAAGCGGTTCAAGGAAGTCAATGATGTATTCGGCCATCAGATGGGTGACGAGCTTTTGCAGCAGGTCGCAAGACGGCTTAGGACTTGTTGCCCCGATGATGTCTTTCTGGCACGAATCGGCGGCGATGAATTTGCCGTCATCCAGGCAAAAAGAGCAGGAGCTGGTGTCACCCCCGCATTGGCCCACACTATCGCAGATGCGATAGACGAAGGCTTTTTGCTACAGGGCAAAGTCGTTCATGTCGCCATCAGCCTTGGAGCAGCGGTGTTTCCAGAGCACGGCAAAACGGCTCAAGAACTCCTGTCCAATGCTGATATGGCGATGTATCGGTCAAAGTCAGACCCAAGCTCGGTCATTCATGCTTACAACTCAGAGTTGGATCAGGTTGTCCGTGAGCGAAGGCTTCTTGCCAACGAGTTGAAGAAGGCGGTTGAACAAGAAGAGGTCGAAGTGCATTTCCAGCCAAAGGCACGTGTCGCCGATGGCGAGATAACTGGATTCGAGGCTCTGGCAAGGTGGAAGCACGCCCATCACGGCTTCATCTCTCCATCCATATTCGTTCCCATTGCTGAAGAGAACGGCCTCATTGAAAAGATTGGCCATCAAGTGCTGAGACGCTCATGCCAGTACGCGGTTGACTGGCCGAAGCCTGTGATCGTTTCCGTCAACATTTCCGGAATGCAAATACGCCAAACCGACTTTGTGTCCATGGTTCATTCGATATTGCTTGAGACTGGATTGGCTGCGACACGCCTGGAACTGGAAGTTACCGAAAGCGTCTTGATCGACGACTTCGCAATCGCGCTAAAAATGCTTCGCGGCATCAAAAGCTTGGGGGTTTCCCTGGCAATGGATGACTTTGGCACTGGCTATTCTTCTCTCTCCTCATTGGTCACATTTCCGTTCGACAAGCTGAAGATCGATCGTTCATTCGTAATGGATCTTGAGAACAAGCAGCAACTGTCTGCAATTGTCCGTGCAATCATCGGCATGGGAAAGAATCTGGGCTTGAGCATCATTGCTGAAGGTGTCGAAAAGCCAAGTCATGTTGAATTCCTTGCAAAGGAACAATGCGATCAAATGCAGGGTTTTCTGATCGGCAAGCCGGTGAGCAATGACACGGTGATTGAGATGCTGAAATCCCCTCGCCCCTGTGTGCTTTATTCAACAGAACCGGCCAGATCAATCGTTGCCTAAACGATCCTGAAGACACGCTCTAGGCGCAATGTCTACATCTTGGGGTATGAGGCAGGACTTCAAGGCGTTCATTGGAAATCGGCTTGCCACAGGCAACACAGAACCCGAAGGTTCCGTCCTTGATCCGAGCCTGCGCCGCCTGAATCATCCTTATTTCAGCCAACCCCGTGTGGCCCAGACTTTCGAGCACTTCATCACCTTCGCGTTCGATCGCGCGCTCTTCGACATCGGGGTCTGCCGGCATGTCTAGATCCTCATCGATTTCTACCAGCCGTTCAGTCAATTCACGTAAGCGATCCCGTAAGCGCTTGTCGAATTTCTGCACATCCTCCGGTTTCATTATTGCTGGTCCTCATGTGAAATGACATAATCCGCATAATCTTATTTAATCCTTGAAGTGTCGTCTATTGGCTCCGCGATATTCGATGCCTGATACTGGTCTGCCCTGGCGGCAGCTTCGTCCATCACTAGAATGTCGGTTGTCAAGGGTACAGCAGGCCATTTGAAGCCGGGGCTGGTTTGTCCGAGAAGTGCCGTTGGGTGACATTCGCCCAGCTTTTGGCCACGCGGCGGCTTCGAGAACTACTGAAACAGCTCAAAGAGACCCCACTTGCCCTGACGCCCTCCGCAACTCCTCGACAATTCTAGGGGTGGTCTAATGGCGTGAGACATGGCAAAATTTCCAAGTCATTTTTCTAACCAGTTGAAAACAAAATAAGAATTATAGATGACCAAACCTGTTTGCACCGAGGGGGTCGGTAGTTCGAGCCTATCACCGCGCACCACGAATTTATCGGACGAGGGGAAGGTGAAGCGCCGTGGATACTGAACAGTTCAAGGCCCTTGGCCAGTCGATCCTCGACACGGCCATCGAGTGGGCTGCAAGCCCGCAATTTTATGCCCAGATCGCTAGCATCATGATGGCCGTAGTGGTCGCCCATGTAGCGGCCAAGCAGATCCACAAGCGTGTTCCATTCTTCAAACAGGAGCCGGCTGATGGCCCGCTCCTAAAGGTTCGCCAATGGACCTATGCTTGCCGCGACCTGCTGTTTGCCGGACTGACGGTCCTTGCACTGGCAATTGCCATCGAGATTGTGCTGGCAAGCGTTGGCAGTGCCTGGCTTGTACGCATGGCGCAAAGCGTAGCCGTCGTCTTTCTGCTGTATGCGGCGATCAACCGCTTCATAACCCATCCGCTGGTGCGACCGGCGGCCATATGGATCGGTATTCCGGTGGCAACCCTGCAAGTTTTCGGCTGGTACGAGGCAACGGTTGGTTTCCTGGACGGAATCTCACTTGAAGTCGGCAACATCCGGCTTTCGCTCTACTTCCTGATCAAGGCCGCCATCGCCGGTGGTGTCCTGTTCTGGCTCGGTCGCATTTCATCCAATGCCGGCCAGAAGGTCATCCGCGACCAGCAGGCACTTGACCGGCCGACTCGCGAATTGTTTGCCAAGCTGTTCGAGATCGTCCTCTTCATGGTCGTATTTGTCCTGTTGTTGCAGGTACTTGGTCTCGATCTGACAGCGCTCGCGGTCTTTGGCGGCGCTTTGGGTGTCGGCCTCGGCTTTGGTCTGCAACAGATTGCCTCCAACTTCATTTCAGGCATCATCATCCTGTTGGAGCGCTCACTTTCGGTAGGCGACTTTATCGAACTTGAGGATGGCCGGGCCGGCATCTTGAAGGAACTGAATATGCGCTCCTCGACGCTGGAAACATTCGACGGCAAGGAAATCATGGTGCCGAACGAAAAATTCATTACCACGTCGTTCACCAATTGGACCCGGGACGATCCGCGCCAGCGTTATGAGGTTGAGTTCTTGGTGGCCTACGATACCGATCTACACAAGGTGCCGGCGGTCGTTTCGGCTGCCGTCGCCAGCCATCCGCGTGTCCTGTCGGACCCGGAAGAGCCCGACTGTGAATTGCGTGGCTTTGGCGACAGCGGTGTCAATTTCGGTGTCGAGTTCTGGGTTGACGGGTTGGATGACGGACCCAACAAGTTTTCTTCAGACGTGCTGTTTCTGGTCTGGGATGTCCTGAAGGCAAACAACATCGAGATTCCGTTTCCGCAGCGCGAATTGCGTATCCTGGACGATGCGCCAAAGCTACAGATTAAGCGCAAAGGGTCTCGAGAGGCCAATTGATCCAAAACCGTCTTCGATCGGACCGTCGGGTATAAACTCCAGTCTTCCGGAGTGGCCAACTGGGTTTGCAAAATCGTTCATCAACTGAAGGTATTTAGGAACGTCCGCGGTCAATGCTGAAAAACGATAACCTGGACCAGTTCTGACTTGTTGATACCACATTCAACCCCAACCGCATTATCGACGATCCTGAGGCTCGACATTGCTGTGGTGGATGATTTCAGCACCAACGATCTCAAGACCACCCCGAGCCTGTTGGGGCTCGGGTGGCCAGTTGAGAATGTGAGTCTCTTACTTGTTCTTCAGTAAATCGCGGATTTCGGCCAGAAGCAGTTCACTGGCCGGCGGCGCCGGAGGCTCGGCAGGCGCCTCCTCCTCCTTGCGCTTCATCTTGTTGATTGCTTTGACGACAATGAACAGGATAAAGGCGACGATCAGAAAGTTCACCGCCGCGGTAATGAAACTTCCGTAGGCCAGGACCGCGCCTTGTTCCTTGGCAGCGTCCAATGTGGGTGCCGTAACGCCGCTGGCGAGACCGGCAAAGTAATTGGAAAAGTCTAGACCGCCGAATATTGCACCAACGATTGGCATCAGGACGTCATCAACGGCAGATTTGACGATTAGGCCAAAAGCCCCACCGATAATCACGCCAATGGCGAGGTCAAGCACGTTACCCTTTAGCGCGAATTCCTTGAATTCCTTGAGCATTTTGTTTCTTCCTTCAGTTTGGTTGTCATTCAAACAAAGTGATACGCGTGCAAACCACATCCACCGAGGCAGCGCTGATTGATCAGAAAATCGAGGTACCGACAGCTCGTTCAGGTTCTGTCAGTGGCTCGAAGGTAGTCGCCATGCATCCATCCAGATGCGCCGTCTGCTGTATTGCGTACATTTAACCAATCTCCATATTGCCCTAGTTGCTCGAATGTCGCACCGATCGGATAGACTTTGATCCAAGATGATCGGGTGGTTGGATGAGTGCGCAGCCTGAGCTTGGTCGCGGTCACTTCCAGTAACGGCGATTGCGGAACGGACGCCGTATCAGGCGGCTCTAGTGCAGCCGGCTCGATTGTGATCTTGATTTCGCTGAGCTTTGCTTTTGGTGCGGATGGCAGGTTGTCACCACGCTTGTCGGACTTTGGCAATGCCTCCGTTGGAGCCCGTGTGCGTGAAGGTGTGGTGCTCAGCGCCTGACTAAATATCCAGCCAAAGACAAGTGCACCGACGATCAAATGCAAGCCAAATTCCTTGAGAAACTTATGGTCCATTTCCTGCCCCTGCCTACGGACTGCCACCGTTGCGTCCTTCGACCTTTCTTCCGGTTCACATCTGTTGCGCTTCAACGGATCCAGTTTTTGCGTGAAAAAGGGAGCCCGCAGGCCCCCCTGCATTCGTTACCCATAGACCGCCTCTTTG
>JAEKFU010000045.1 GCA_016522385.1 Pseudomonadota bacterium | reverse complement strand
GGGGTACGCTGGTGGCATTATGATACTACATTTGCCGGATGCAGGTTCGTGTCAGACGCTACATGTCACGTCGGTCATCGAGGAACTGGCGCACTTCCTTGAGCACCGGCAGGACCTCGATCAATTTGTCTACATCGATCTCGCGTCCGAGTATGTCGAGCATGGGCGTAAGGCTTTCGATAGCCGATGCGTGAAACGTGCGGCCGGCGTCTGTCAAGAACACCAGTTTGCTGCGGCCGTCGGCAGCATTGGGCCTGACCTCGACAAAGCCGCGTTTTTCAAGGGTCGAGACAGTGTGGGTCATCGTACCCTTGGTGACTTGAAAGGCATCGGCCAGCGCGAGAGGTGTTCTGCCGTCGCCAAGCCGGATCATGTGGTTAAGCACTGAGAAATGAGAGACGTGCAAACCCTCAGGTAGCCTGCGGTTGAACATGTTCCCGACAAGCTGCTGAATGATCCCCACTTCGTTGAAGAACTGGAAGACGCGCTTTTGTTTTTCTTTCAAGGCTAGGCCTTTAGGATCTTTGCATCTAGCGGCCACCGGGGACTCGGCGGAACGGCGACACCATAGCCCAATCTACCCAGCATTTGTATCGTGCCGCCTTCAGGCGCCAGCATCTTGTGGATCTCATCGTAGCAGGGCTTCATTTCGTCGTACTCCTGCAGCGGCTGACTCATCGGCTGGGTGCCGAGGCCCTCTCCCGTTGCCGTCAGATTGATCCGCAGCCAGTCTCGTCCGGCATTAATCTGGTCGACGCGGGTATTTGTCCGGCTGATCAGCCAGACATGGGCCATGGCGGTTTCGCAGGTTATCGTTACCGATTTCAGACCTTCGCGATAGGCTGCCGTGGTTTTGTCCATGGCCGCTTCGCGGGTGAACACGCCTGTCAGGCTCATTGCTTCAAACATCGGACCAGAAAAATCGATCCCGTCCGGATTGGATTCGATTTCCGCTTTTCCAATGCGGAACAGATCGACACTTTCCTTGAACGTGCGGGGCGTCTCGACCTCAATGACCATTGCTTTGCGAGTGAGCCGGCGAAGTTTGCTCACCATGGCTGATTCATTGCTGGTGCCAACCAAGCTGCCGTTGGATGATGCGGCTTCAAGCTTGGCCAATGCATCACGTGGCACAGCCCGATCGACGTCGTAGGGTTCCTTGAGCGAACGCCGGCTGAGCACATGTGCCCACAGCGGATCACTGGCTACCGTTTCGTCCTTTAAAAAAGTCGCAACCGCAACGGGCCGTTTGTCTAGCGCCGCATCATCCTCACCTTCCGGGAACAGAATGAGGTCGACCTTGTATCCGTCCTTTGCCGCCGCCATACGCATCAATTCAAGAAAACAGCCGAGACCTATCGTGATCTGACGGCTGAACGGATCGGTATGCGGCAGCAGGCGATCGGTGTCCACATGAAGGATCACCTGACCGGGCTTCGACAGGTCAACGATCCATGGCTGACGGTTATGTGGATTGGGCGCCAGGATGGCATAGGACAAAGCCTTCTTGCGCGGGTCGCTATACAGCGAACCGGCGTCTTTCCAGGGTTGAAGCGCCCTGTGCGGTGTGCGGGTCAATGTGAAACCGGCAGTGGCCGTGCTGGCGGCGAGGATGACGCCACCTCCGGACAATGCGAGGAACTTGCGTCTGTCCATGATCGACTCCTTTGGTTTGATGTCAAACTATATAGTTTGATATCAAACTTATGTCAATCAATTCGTGCGTTGCGGCAGATTTTGCCAGGCTCAGTAGAGTGTTGCTTTGTGACGTGCTGCCAAATCGGAGTCGTAGGTGTCGGCATCAAATGACGGTGAAGCTGCCTCGGTCATCTGCCCGGCTGTCGGCACGTCCTGGCGGTTAGCCTTGGTGTCAGGGTCCCAAAGCTGAGCCCGAGCCAGGGCCCGGGCACACTGAAAGTAGACCGAGGAGATATCGACGATGATGACCGTAGCGGGCTTTTTGTCATCCACTGCGAAACTATCGATCAAGTCAGGGTCAGTCGAAATCCTTGCCCGGCCGTTGATCCGCAGCGTCTCGTTGATGCCGGGAATCAAGAACAACAGTGCCACACGCGGGTCCGCAACTATATTGCGGAGTGTGTCGAGCCGGTTGTTGCCCCGTCGGTCCGGGATGGCGAGCGTGCGGTCATCGAGCAGCCTAAACAATTCGCCACGAGCATCGCCACGCGGAGAGCAATCAAGACCTTCTGGCCCGGAACTGGCAATGGCAAAGAATCGGGAACGCTCTAGCCAGCGCCGATATTCAACTGTGAGTGCAGGTGTCTCCTTGACCAACGAGTGCTTGTTGACGGTCCCATACAGGCCGACAAGATCGTTCAACGTCGAGATGAGATGCGAGTTTTTCATGGCTGCCCGGTATATGCTGGTAGATATATTTGTACACAAAGGCCTTGCGGCTCGACGTCTTCGAAGCGCAAGCGCGCCTGATAGATATCCAGGATATCCTGGACAATTGCCAGCCCCAGACCGGCACCCGGTACACTTTCGTCAATGCGGCTGCCGCGCTCAAGAATCCGCGGCATGTCCGATGAGGCAACACCACAACCATTGTCACGAATGGATAACTTGACTTCGCTGCCCGCCAATTCCGCGCTGATCGAGACTTCGTCATTGGTCCATTTTCGCGCATTGTCGAGAATATTGCCGGCGACCTCTTCAAAGTCCATGGGGTCTATATTTGCAAATAGACCGGTGTCGACGGACTGAATCCAGTTAATATCATCGCCACGCGGCAACTGGCGAAACGCCCGGATCAACTTTTCGAGGGCCGGCTTCAACTCGGTGCCTTGATCCATCAATCTGCCCTGGCCGCGGGCTCTTGCACGGGCCAGCTGTCGCTCGATGTGGCGGTTCATGACATTGACCTGTTGGTCGATTTCCTTGGCGGCGTCAGGATGGCCTAACTGCGAAAGCGCCCGGCTTTCCGCCGACAGGACCGCAAGCGGCGTTTTGAGGCCATGCGCCAAATCGGCGGCACTGGCCCGAGCACGAACGACCATGGCGGCGCGTTCTTCAAGCAAACTGTTCAGCTCCTCCACCAAGGGTTGGACCTCACTTGGAAATCGTCCATCAAGAGTATCCGACTTGCGCGCAGCCATGGCGCCAAGGCGTTGCCTGAGCATACCCATGGGACGCAAACCAACGAGGATCTGAACGGCTGCGGCGGCGAGCAGAAACAACGCCAGCATTGCAACAAGGATCGCGACGTCAGCGTCAAATGATGCCTTGGCCAGGTCAAGATCCTTTTGATCCATAGCCAGAACCAGTTGGACGGGCTGATCACGGCCCCCGGTCTTTAACAATACGGTGCGTTCGATGGCGATTAGCGTACCGCTGTTCGACTTGATACCGCGATGGCGTGAGATAACGCCGGGACGGACTCCGGTCGGCGGCAGCTCGATGGCCTGATCCCACAACGACCTTGAGGCCATTACGGCGCCAGCTTCGGACTTTACCTGCCAGTAAAGCCCGCCGAAAGGCCGCGCGAACCTCGGATTATCAAGATTGTCCGACACCCTGATTCCACCGTCACTGGTGACCTCCAACAAAGTGGTGAGCTGGTTGAGATGAGCTTCCAGTTCCTTGTAGAGGCGTTCAGAGACGTGCTGTTCAAACACATGTGTGAGCACACTCCAGTAGAGCACCAGCGCGCCGAGCACGCATATGGTGGCGGCTGCGAACAGCCGGAACTTCAAAGAGTGCCAGATCATTCAGCCTCGCCGTTAACGACATATCCAAAACCACGCCGCGTTTCGATCAGGCCAGCGCCAAGTTTTCGGCGCAGCCGACCGACCAGGACTTCGAGTGTGTTGTTGCCGCGCTCGCTGCCGATGCCATAGACATGGTCGTTGAGTTCGTGTGGCGGCACCACGCGGCCGGCATTGTATAGTAGATAGGCCAAAGCGCGGTATTCCAACGGTGTGAGGTGGATACGGGTGCCGTCAACTGTGACTCGCATCTGCCGCGCGTCGAGCGACACCGGTCCGATTGTGATGGTAGATGTCGACTTTCCGGCCGTACGCCGCACGATGGCGTGCAGCCGGGCGATCAGTTCTTCCATCTGAAAGGGCTTGACGAGGTAATCGTCGGCGCCAGCATCAATGCCCGTCACTCTTTCCTGCCAGCTTGACCTGGCGGTGAGAACCAGAACGGGCGTCGTTATGTGTGCCTCGCGCCAGCGCTGCAAGACGCTGATTCCGTCGATTTTGGGTAACCCCAAATCCAACACGACAGCGGCATAGTCCTCGGTACTGCCGCGAAACCATGCGTCTTCGCCGTCGCTGGAAATTTCGGGCACGAAGCCAGCACCTTCCAGAACACGGCATACGTCTTGCGCCAGCTTGGGCTCGTCTTCGACGACTAGGATACGCAGGTCAGCCTCCTGTTGTTTGTTGGTCGGTCATGGCACACCGTAATGCCGTTTGGCCTGCTCGAGAGTGAATATCCTCTCCGTCTGAGCGTCCATGATAAATCGAGAAATGCGGCCGCTTGGCAGTAACACTATAAAGACATAGACCCTGTTGGCTCCTCGCTCCAAATATCTGACATCAAGGATTTCACCATCTATCTGGCGTGCGAATTTCGGCATCAGCTGAAAAAGAGGTTTTGCCTCACCGCGTCGGATCGCTCTTCTCAGGCGCTGGCGTTCCCGTCGCCGAGACCGGCGCCGTTGCCGTTCGATCCGCCGCCGACGTCGCTGCTGAACGCGCCGAAATTGGGCGTCGTTCAAATTTTGCGCGTTGCCGTCTTGCCCAAACACGCTGGCGATGGCGACAGCACACGCCATAAGAACCATGCGACGGGACCACAGCCGTGGACCTGGCGGTATAGGCTTATTTTCACTCATCGAAGTCGCATATCATTCGGAATCTGACATTTTACTGACATTCAATGTCAGCGACCTCTCAGCGGATGCCGGTTATTTCTCACACACCAGAGCGGGGGAACCTATCTGCTCTGCTGAATTGAAACCTCAATCGGAGAATAATCAATGCGCGAGATTTTGTTTGCTGCTGCGGCGGTGGCCCTTGCAGTTACCCTTCATGCTGACATCGCATATGCACAATCTACACCGGGTGCGGACTGGCGCCAGCACAATCAAACTAAGCGGATTTACCATGGTGTGCGAAACGGGTCGCTCACTTATCGCGAAACCGGACAACTCGTTCGCGGTCAGGTGCACCTGCGCCGCCAGGAACGCCGGTTCAAGAGTGATGGCGTGGTGACCAGAGGCGAACGCGTCAGGATGCACCGATCACTCAACCGTCAGAGCCGCCGTATCTATCGCAAAAAACACAACTGATACCGGGGGCGGCTCTGTTGGGGGGCTCGCCCGCGCCCCCCAACACCTAGTTCTCCCAACGGATCGACCGCATGCCCTGGGCGTGCCACCGACCGACAAGGTCGTCAATGCCTGGCGGCCCAGCGTGCAAATTATGCTCCCAGCGCTGTACATGATGTTCTAAGGTCTCTTGCGGGTCCTGTATCGGGTCCTGCGTAATCCAACGAATTTCTGCTCGCTCAGGTCATCATGCGGCGCATCCACTATCCGGTTCTTTTGCGCAATGTAGAGGAGGCAAAGGCCGGTACGTTCGTCGCGCTGTTCACACTTGAATCCACCTGTCGCGCGCTGCTGGCTACGATTGTTCCCTTGCTGGCCTACCAGCACCTGAAGGATGCCCAACGAGTAACACTGCTGTATCTCGTGTTGAATTCGGTTGGACTGCTGGTCGGTCTTACACTGCCGATGCTGTTGCACGCGGTGGCGCGGCGGTGGGTACTGACAGTTGGGTGCCTGTTTTACGTGGTGGCCGGTTTCGGCCTTGCCCAGGCCGACTTGATCGGACTGGTCATCGGTCTTTCGGGGCAAGTCCTCGGCACGGCATTGCTCGAATTGACGATCAACCTTTATTTGCTGGACCATATTCCGCGCCGCGAGCTCAATCATTTCGAACCGAAACGGCTGCTGTTTTCCGGCACTGCCTTTGCCGCAGGTCCATGGCTTGGTGTCTGGCTGCATAAGGACGTTCTTGAAAACAGCACATTTTGTCTCGTAGTGCTGTTTTCTGTCTTGCTGACCATGTACTTCTGGCGACAACGGCTCGGTGACAATGAGGCTATCCAGCCGGCAACCGGGCCACCACCAAATCCACTCAGGTTTTTGCCGCGCTTTCTCGCACAGCCTCGGCTGGTGCTATCATGGATACTGGCCGTCGGCCGCAATGGCTGGTGGCTGATGTTCTTTGTCTATGTGCCTATTTTCGTTACCGAGGCCGGGCTCAACGCGCAAATCGGTGGGGCGCTCGTCTCACTCGGCGTTGCGCCAATGCTGTTGGTCCGGGTTTGGGGCCGGCTGGGTGTGCGCTACGGCATTCGTCGGCTGCTGGTTGCCAGTTATGGAGCGAGTGGCCTCTTCACAATTGCGGCCGGAATATTTGCCGGCACGCCTTGGATCGCCATTGGCCTGTTGTGGCTTGCCGCCTTTACTGCCACCCTCGTCGACGGCGCAGGCAATGTGCCTTTCCTGCGTGCCGTCCGCACCTATGAGCGCAGCGAGATGACATCGGTGTTCATGACGTTCCGTTATGCCACGTCGCTCTTGATGCCGGCGTTGTTCGCTATTGTGCTAACGATGCTGCCGCTGAAAGCTGTTTTCATCACAGGCGGAGGCGTGGCGATCAGCATGGCTGCGCTCTCGTGTTACCTGCCACGCCGGCTGTGATGAACCTCCAGCGGCTCGTCAGGGTTCTCTCTTGAAGAGCGCCTCAAATTGGGGATGCCAGCGCGACAGCGGAGGGCGGTTTGCGACAATATCGCCAGCAGCCCAAAGAATGCGCCGATGATCCATCTCTGTGGTCACCTAATCGTCCGGGCAAACGATGTAGAAATCGCCTCTAGCAAGTCCTGCGCACATGAAGTCAATGACTTGATGCGGCAACCACGCGCCGTGCTGGTGCGCTATTTCGCCGGTCGTCGTCCAGCCGGGTACAAGCAAATGCGCAGTGACCCGGTTCTCACTGGTATTGGCGGAATTTGAACGCAATTCATGCTCGACAAGTTCCGTGTAGGTCTTTAGCGCGGATTTCGTGACATTGTAGATTGGATGTCCGGGCGGATTGGTAATGCCCTGCTTGGAACCCACATTCACGATGATGCCTGGCTCGTTGATTGCCAGCATGCCGGGCATGAATACACGAGTGGCATAGACAACGCCCCAGAAATTAACATCCATGGCGGTCCGCCATTCAGCCAGATCCGCCTGATGTCCACGACCCATCCGGGTGACCGCATTGTTCATCAAAAAGTTCACCTTGCCAAAGCAGGTGAACACTTCTTCGTGCAAGGCGCGAATCTGATCGGGATCGGAAACATCCACCGGGGACTTGAGTATCGTCGAAGGACCCCCAGGTGAATTTGCTTCGACCTCAGCGGCGGCGGCGTCCAGTTTCTCGCCGGCCAGATCCACCAGACACACGGACATGCCATGTTCGGCCAAGTGCAGACATGCGGCCCGGCCGATGCCACTGGCTGCGCCCGTCACGACGGCCACATTTCCAGCGGTTATGATCTTATCAGCTCGCATGACTGAAGGCCCCAGCATCACCGTCTGTTGGGCCGCCGGCTTGCGTTGCCCTCGACAGTGTCCGCTTATCTGATGCATGATGACGCGGGTGTACTATAGTGCTGGTGATCCAGGGAGGAAACAGGCCATGACGCAAACCGTCATTACGAGCCTTAACGACGTCGACATCCAAAGTGTTGCGGGTCTTGCTGCCAAAATCCAGGAAGAACCCGATGTCGCCGCCACCAAGTGGAGCGCTGAGGTCGAATGGAAGGGCGGTTTCCGATCCGAGGCGACGATCCGGGATTTCTCATCAGCAAAATCTGATGAACCGGTACAGCTTGGCGGCACCAATACCGGGCCTAATCCGGTTGAGCAGGTGCTTGGCGCACTCGGCAATTGCCTGGCGGTCGGCTATGCCGCCAACGCGACGGCGGCCGGGATCACGATCAACGATCTCAAGATCGAGATCGAAGGTGACCTTGATCTGCACACTTTCCTCGGCCTGAGCGATGGCAACGCCGGTTTCAGCAATATTTCGGTCAAGGTGAAGCTCGACAGCGATGCATCGCCTGAGGCCCTTCAGGCCTTGCATGAGAAGGTGACCAGCACCTCACCCGTCGGCCACACGCTGAATCGCGCGGTGCCGGTCGACATCACTCTGGCCTGAAATCAGGGTCCGTGGACATGCTCATCAGCCACATCAACGGTGTCGTCGCATTGTCATGCGCCGCGGTGAAGCAAGAGCTGCAATCTTGGTGGAGGCCGCAAGTTCGGCTAGACTGACGTTTTAACAAATGGGCAAAATTGCCCTGTGGCACGGGGGGTCGAGCCGCACGATGATCTTGCGAATTCTCTTGGTTTGCTTGACCCTGGTGTTGGTCACGATACAAGCGGATGCGCGCCGCGTTGCGCTGGTCATCGGCAATTCGGCCTATCAGCATGTGACCAAACTGCCCAATCCACGCAACGACGCGGCTGACCTTGGGCATACATTGCAGCAAGTCGGCTTTCAGGTGGAGCTGCAGAACGATCTGACATTCGATGCGCTGCGGCGCTCACTCAGGGACTTTTCCGACCGGGCGGCAGGGGCTGACATGGCACTGGTGTTCTTTGCCGGACACGGTATCGAAGTGGACAAGCACAACTACCTGATTCCGGTAGATGCGCAGCTTAAGACGGACCGCGACGTGCGGTTCGAAGCCGTGCCGCTGGATTTTGTTCTGTCTGCCGTCGAAGGCGCCAAGGGCCTCAGGCTCGTGCTCCTGGACGCCTGCCGCAACAACCCGTTTGCAGCTTCCATGAAGTTGACGAGTGCCACCCGCTCAATCGGGCGCGGACTGTCACGGGTTGAACCGGCGGCGGGGACATTGGTGAGCTTTGCTGCCAAGGAAGGCACAACGGCCGACGATGGAGAAGGCCGAAATTCGCCCTATACAGCAGCGTTGATCTCCAATCTGACGCAGCCAGGTTTGGAGATTAACTTCCTGTTCCGAAAGGTGCGCGATCATGTGTTCCATTCAACCGGCGGGCGTCAGGAGCCCTTCACCTACGGCTCCTTGTCAAGCAAACGCATTTACCTGAAACCACCACAGGAAAGTGTCGACAAGGGAACGGATACGCCTGCGAAAGATCCTCGGCCAACGCCGGCGACCACCAAGAGCCTTGATCGAGAGGTCTGGGAGACCATCAAGGACAGCAGCAGTGCGGCTGTGCTGCAGGCATTTATCGACAAGTTCCCTGATAGCGTCTATGCCGCGCTGGCCGAGGCGAAGCTGAAGGAAGTCAGGACTGCCGGCCTTCCCAAGGATCCACCGCCGGCTGATCCGCCGATTTCCGATCCGCCGCCGCGCGATTTCGGTACAATTTACATCATTGGCAGCCAGCTGCCCGGCGGTGCGTGGGCGGTGATTGCCGGGTCCTTCCCATCACATCAAAAGTGGAAGGCCGACAAGCGCCGCGACATGCTGCGCCGGAGGGGAATTCGTGCCGCTACAGTTAATACCGATTATTACCCCAATTTGCGCAATGGACTTTGGGCAGTGATGGTGGGTCCGACGACCCGCAGTGCGGCCGACCGCCAGCTTCGTCTGGTCAAACCGGCAATTCGGGATGCTTATGTCAAACGCGCGCAGTAGGCGTTCAGGTATTACCACGATTGGTGTGTTGGCGGTCGCTTTGACCGGGTCCGCTGTAGGACTGGCTGACACGGCCGATCGTGCGCCAAAGCCACGCGCCAAGCCACAGATCAACGAGCAGATGCCACCACCGGCGATCGTCTCAAAACTCTTGACGATTGTCCCACGCCGGGACTGGCGGGCCAAGCCACCGCTTTTCGACATGCAAGGGCATGTACCGCTCAGTATCATGTTGCACCATACTGCTGGCCCGGTGAACACCAAGCGCGATATCGTCTTCAAGATGCGATCGCTGCAGGCCTACTCGCAGAAACCGGCCACGCTCGGCAATGGACGCAAGCGCGCCGCATGGGCCGATGTACCGTATCACTACTACATTTCTGCCGATGGTGCGGTTGCCGAGGGCAGAGATGTCAGATACAGCGGCGATACCAATACCGACTACGACACGACAGGGCATATCCAGGTGGTGCTGGAAGGCAACTTCGAAGAGATCAAACCAACCGGCGACCAACTAGCAGCGCTCGAGACCCTTGTGGTTGAACTGGCCAAAGAATGGAAACTGCCGGCAACCCAGATCCGGACCCACAAACAGGTGGCTGCAACCTTGTGCCCGGGACGGAACTTCATGGACATCTATCCGGCGCTGCAGCAGCGGATCGCTGAACGGTTGAAGTAAGTCCGCTCGGCTCCGTCCTTCAATCTCAAGCCCCATCACCTCCTTTCACCGCTGAGCTTGATCGGCGAAGGCAGATTAGGTGTGAGG